>CAMWWJ010000154.1 GCA_947177925.1 uncultured Lachnospiraceae bacterium | reverse complement strand
CATTCAATCCGTATCATGACAAGCTGTTTTACCGTTTATATGTGCAAATAAACCGTTTATGTAAATTTTATTTCTATTTTTCGGTGAAGTGTTAAACTTACAACACAGTTGCAGCAGGCTGCAAAGCAAAAAATTAAAAAAGAGGAATGGTGCAAGATATGGATGAAATTATGGTTCATTTAGAGGCAGTAACAAAAAAATATAAAGAAACGCTGGCTGTAAATAATTGCAATTTGAAACTTAGGAAAGGTAAAATATATGGGCTGGCAGGAAAAAATGGTGCAGGAAAAACTACGATGATGAGGATGATAGCAGGGTTGGGAATTCCTACAGAGGGAACGATTACACTGCTATCAAACAAGATAGGGACATTAATTGAAGCCCCAAGTTTAAACGGAAGTATGACAGCAAAGGAAAATTTGAATTTCTATCGCATACTTTGTGAGGAAAAAAATGCATCCTTTTCCACTGAGGAGCTTCTCGAACTGGTGGGTCTTGCAGACACCAAAAGAAAAAAAGTCAAAGACTTCTCGTTAGGTATGAGGCAGCGTTTAGGCATTGCCGCTGCACTTTTGTGAAAACCCGATTTTATTATGCTAGATGAACCTGTAAATGGACTTGACCCTGTTGGTGTGATAGAAATACGGAATTTAATAAAAATGTTAAACAAGAAATATCACATGACCATTTTAATATCAAGTCATAATTTACAGGAGCTATATGAAACTGCAACCGATTATATTATTATGGATAAAGGAATTGTAAAAAAAGAGCTTACGCAGGAACAGTTGGATAAAGAAAATCACCAAAGTTTAGAAGAGTATTTTCTTTCAGTCATTGAACAGGAGGAAAAAAGATGAAAGCATTATTTGGGGCAACCGTATATAGAATGAGAAAATCAACCGGAGTAAAAATTGCCATAGGGCTTCTTTTTGCAGCGGCAATCCTTTATTATGTACTTGCAGCAACAATAGCTGCCGGAAAATTGGATGCGGCTTCCGCAGGAAGTGTAACAGGGCTTGGTGATTCCATGATGATTTGGCTGTTTGGCTCTTTAGTAACAGGAATTCTGGTGGGCTCAGACTTTGAAAACAAAACCATTCATGGTGCAATTAAATTTGGAAGAAAAAAAATAATAGCAAATTACATGTTGGCTTTTGCTGTAGCTGTACTGATTATGGTTTTGCCATATACGCTTGGCTCTATCATCTGTATTTTTTCAAAAGTGAACATGCAGGGGGCAGAAGGTACAGCGATTTCTATTTTTATGAGTAATATTTTGGAATATACAAAAAATGTATCCATAGGAAAACTCCTGTTGTCATATATTGCATATGCCATCACATATATCGGACAGCTTAGCATATGTATTCCTGTGGCAATAAAATTAAAGAAAACCGTAGCAGTAACTGCATTTGGTTTTTTCTTTGGCATGATTACTGCATTACTTGCTACTCTTGCATCAAAGGTAAAATTGTTAGATCATATCTATCAATTGACACCATACCATTATGGCATAGCACAGCTTGGCATCCATGCCAAGATAAGCGATATGTTTATGGGAATTGTAGTCAGTCTTATATTTGCAGGAATCATAGGCCTGCTATCATGGTGTATTCTAAAAAAAGCCGATATAAAATAAGCGTAACGTTTTCCAATAGAAAGGGAAAAATATGCAGGTTAAGATGTTAATTGATAAAAAATACAAAAGTATGGAAATTCATGTTTGTAACGATGAAAAAAATGCCAGTGTTATCCAGATGGTAAAGGATATCGAAGGATTTGTGAATATCCGGCTTCCCGGAACTGATGAGCGTGGGGAAAAAGTTATGCTGAATCCTCAGGAAATAATCCGGTTTTATGCCCAGAACCAAAAAGTAATGGCACAGGACACCAAAGGAGTTTACAGTGTACAGAAAAAGTTGTATGAGTTGGAAGAAATATTAGATACTATGGATTTATTTCGGATTTCAAAATCCGAAATAATCAATTTAAGAAAAGTGCGCAGCTTAGATATTAATATGACGGGAACTATAAAAGTTATTTTAATAGACGGAACAGAAACATATACATCAAGAAGGAATGTTACCCGACTCAAAAAGAAACTTGGCTTAAAATAAATAAGGGAAAGGGTGAAAAAACTATGATAAAAAGATGTGCAACAAGTTTTGCCATTTCTGCAATATGTGGCTTAATGGCAAATATGCTAATAGAGATTATCGTACGAACAGTAACCGGAATAGATAACTTTAATCCAATTCCACCGGAGTATATGGGAATGTTTGCATCAGAAAGAATTGCAGTGGAGGTGCATATATTACTATATGGCGTGATAGGTGCCGCATTTGCGGGAATGACATTCATCTATGAATATCATGAAATTGGATTTTTTCTTCAGAACCTGATTTACCTTTGCCTTACGGGTGCTGTTTGGATACCCATTCTCACTCTGCTTTGGCAACTGCAAAGGTATCCTTACGCATTAGCCGGAACATTGCTTGGTTATGCAGTATCCTATCTTATTATATCGGTTATTGAATATCACACAACCAAAAGAGATATTGCGGAAATTAATGTTATTTTAGCGGAAAACAACAGCAGATAAAATGGGGGTGCTGTTGAGTCACAACCTGTCTAATGAATTTATTTATATTACTCAAACATATGGTTAAAATAAGTTTCCTTAAATGCTGCATAGTTGTTTCGGGATATCGGTATGACTGCATTATGGCTGGTGGTAACTTCTGTCTTTGAAAATCGCTCTATATTGCTTAGATTCACAATATAGCTGCGATGGCAGCAACAGAATCCATTTTCTGGTGAAAAAACTTCCGCACATTTTGAGAATAGTTCACGGATTGCAATTGTCCTGCCGTTTGTTAAATGGACAAGAACCTGCTTGTTCTGCGCCTCCAGATAATCAACATCGGCAATCTCTATCCTGCAAAAGCCGTCGGCAGTTTTTGCATTAAAGAAGGTTTTAGGCAGGTTAAAGTTTTTCAGAAAATCATCCAGAGTGAGAAATAATTTTGCCCGGTCAACAGGCTTTATGAGATAATTAAAGGCTTTTACCTCATAGGAATCCACAGCGAATTCCCTGGATGAGGTAAGGAAAACAATTGGAACATTCTGATTTGTATTCCGAAACTCTCTGGCAACATCCAGACCACTTAATAACGGCATGATTATATCCAAAAAGATCAAATCCATACATTCACTCTGATGAGCGGCAATCAGGTCATCCCCATTTGTGAACCGGTAGAGCGTAAGCTTAATCCCACATTCCTTTGCCCATTGCTCTAACAGGGGACAAAGGGCATCCATAAAGTGCATTTCATCATCACAAATCGCTATCTTCATCATGTCACCTCTAAATAATGATTCTTAAAATGAAAGTGTTGTCAGTAAGTGAAAAATGGCATTGTCCGCTTAATTGTTCCGTATAGTATACAATACTTTTTACACCAATGCCATGTCCTTTTTTGCCGGAGGTTGGAATGCCGTTTACAAATTTTGGAATCCGTACAATTGGATTTTCAATTTGGAGCAGAAGGTGGTTTTTCTTTTCGGAAATAGTGAGGTTTACCCATTTTTTTTCTGTGGTCATTTCTTCTAATGCGTGCATGGAATTTTCCAGGCCATTGGATAAAATAGTACAAATCGCAGTATCTGGACAAGGGAGAGTTTCCCCTATGGAGATATCACAGTTGAGTGCGATTTCCTTATCAGCAAAACGTGCATGATAAATAGAAATCACGGAATTGATCGTTTCATTTTGGCAGTAGGCTTCAATCATGGTATCATCATAGAGATCGCCGATTTCTTTAATATACTTGATTGCTTTCGCTGTGTTATTATTTTGGAGCTGGGTCAGGATGATATTTAAATGGTGGCGCATGTCATGTCTTAATATGGAGAGCTTTTGTTTGCTGCTTTTTACCTGTTCAACCTCCTTTTCGATAGAGAGCAGCTGCATTTTCATCAGGTCACTGTACTGTTCAAGCTCCTGCTTTTTCTCATATTCCCGGAAATAAACGAATAGAAATGCAAAGTAGGAGATACAAAAGACGAACCCCATAAATTCAATCACTATTTTGTTATTAGAATAAAGCAGACTGGAAAGTTTGGTGAAGGAATAGTCGAAAAAATAATATACTGTAGGCAGAAAGCCTATAATATAAGATTCCTGTGTATCCCTTGTAAAAATGTTTTCCGTGGTGCGGCATACAAATTTGCACAGCAGAAAGAAGGAAATAAATGTGATCAGGATTCGCAAGGTATAATAGCACCACTGTTTGCCTGTAATCGCCAATACTAATAATCCAATCCAGTTGCTCAGCTGGCAGCACAGATAGGCGGAAAATACGGAAATGCAGGATGATGTAACATGATATTTATAATACAGGGTTAAAAATAAAATCAACGGCAAGTGTATGATGACCGCATAGAGACGGTCGGTAACAATCGCACCCAATAGGAGGAAATTGATAATATATACGATTCCTTCACAGAAAAACAGCAGAAACAGCGTAAGGATATTTTTCCGGTTCTGCTTTACTCCTAAAAAGAAGGCGGAGATATAGATACCAAACAGCATAGTGGTTAAATTATGTATGAATGATAGAATCTGTACCAACAATATCCCCTCCTTCCTGATTCTCCCGGCTCACTGCTATTTTAACATTTTATCGGTTACATGTAAATGTATTATGATTTGCATTTCACACCATATATTTACCATTCGCGCAAAATGTGGAAAGGAATCGAAAAAATGTGATATATATATGTTACTGGTTCATAGTTTGGGATAGGAGGACTACGAATATGGGAAAAATATGGGAGTTCTTTGATACGATGGACGAACTTGTATATGTTTCAGACATGGATAACTATGACTTGATCTACATGAACCAAAAAGCGCTTCGGACATACGGTTTTCACTCCCTTGAAGAAATTGTCGGGAAAAAATGCTACGAGGTTACTCGACACTGTTCCATCCCCTGCTCAATGTGTAACAATCACGAGCTAAGACCGGGATATTTCAGGGAATGGTGTCATTACGATCCCACACTTGGACGGCAGATGATGTTCAAAGATACCATGATAAAAGAGGATGGAAAGAAGTATCGCATGGAAATCGCTGTTGATGCGGGCAAGCAGGAACAGTGGGACAATATGATGAACCTGGAGGCAAAGATCAATGAGGGGTTTCGCATTGCCCTACAGCAGGAGACGCCCTCGCAGACACTGGAAGTTCTGTTGGCATATATGGGAAAGGCACTGGGCTGTGAGAGAACTTATATCTTTGAGCGGAATGAGAGAGGTTGTGATGACAACACATATGAGTGGGTAGCAAGTGGCGTTACACCAGAAAAAGACAACTTGCAGAATCTTCCGGCAGAAGTATGTGCCAACTGGTATCGAAATTTCCGAATCGGCAGACATATCGTGATTAAAAAGTTAGAGGATATCCGGGAAAGTGATCCGTTGCAGTATGAAAATCTGAAACGACAGAATATCCGCTCGTTGGCAGTGGTCCCCCTATACAATGAAGGGGAGGTAATTGGTTTTTATGGAATAGACAATCCACCTGAGAAATCGCTGGACTATGTTTCCGACATGCTCCAGATTATGGCACATTTTATTATTTCTTCCCTGAAACAGCGAAATCTCATCCAAAAATTAAAAGAAATGAGTTATTGTGACCAGCTTACCCAAATTGGGAACCGTCACGCCATGAGTGAATACATTGACAATCTGCAAAATGGGCAGAGCCTGGGAATCGTATATTGTGATGTGACAGGGCTTAAGCAGACTAACGACCAGAAAGGTCATGACGCAGGTGATAAGCTGCTCATGGATGCCTGTGAATGCCTGAAAAAGAGCTTTGGAGAATACGGTTTATTCCGTGTGGGTGGCGATGAACTGCTGGCAATCTGCGCAGAGATCAGAGAGGATGCATTGTGGCAGGGGGTTGAACAACTAAAGAAAAATTTGCGGAATAAATCCGTTCACATGGCAGTGGGAAGTATTTGGGAAAAGGACAGTTTCGACGGTGTGAACAGGCTGATTGCAGAAGCGGAGAAGAAAATGTATAGAGATAAAGCCGCATACTATAAGAAATACGGTGTGGACAGGCGACACTCGTTGGAGATAGGGAGTGCGGACAAAAGCTGGACTCCCTAAGGACTCCGAAAGGGGCAGATACATATCATTTTATTCAAGCTATTGATGTTGCTGCCCCTTTCAGATGATATTCAAAAAAAGCAGCAAATACAGCAAGCAAGACAAATATCAACACTTTCGTTATCAGAGCCGGAAGTGGTATTGAAATACCTGCCATCAATTGAAAAACGGATTGAATCAGAAGCATGACTCCTACGCACATGCAAATTTTCAATAGCATCCGCAAAAATACATACCCCATAAAGTTTCCTACTTTTACCAGATAATAGGTCAAAAACATCAACAGACTGATAATGCCCATATCAAGCACATAAGTGACTTCTGTCGTATATACCTCGATAAGCCCTAAGGAGGTTCCATTGACTATAGAAGTAACAATAAAATAAATTTTGACGGAGGCGATTTATCCTCCGATGCAGGACTCCTCCTGTTTAAAATTGGAGCCAATAAACTCAGCAATCGTATGTTCAAAACCAATGATAGCGCATGGCTGGGGATACGCTGGCGCAGCTGAACCGGATTATATCGTATTGATAAATGTTAGAATGTCTTTTTTTGTTACTTCAGTCATTTCTTGTAATTCGCTGGGGCTACATTCTGCTACAATTGAATACCAATATTGTTCATCTATTTTTTTTTGAAAAACCTTTGCACTTACAAGCATTCCTTCATCATATATTCGACTTATAATATTATCAAAACAAACAGACCTCATTTCTTTGTTGAGTCCCTTGCCTAAATATTTTAAATAAGCTTCTTTTGCCGTCCATTGCCTAAAGAAATAATTGGATGCCTCATATTCATCCATACACATAACTTCATCTAACTCTTTGTCCCTAAAAACATATTTATAAAGTCCCGCCACATTTTTCTGAATCTGCTCAATGTCCACTCCTATTTCAACAGCGCTCACACATGCTATAATCCATTTTTTTGAATGACTAAGGTTAAAATGAATATGTGGGAAATCATTTAAAATTGGTTTTCCCCACGTATTATATTTCCATTTACATGGCATGGATATTCCATAATTCTTATATAATGCATATTGTATTAAAATATATCCCAATACACATCTTTTTGTATCTTCAAAATAATGAAACTTTTCTGCTTTTTTTTGCCGTTCTTCATTTAGAAATGGTATCATCATTTCTATTTCACCATTTGAAAATTTATCAATCGATATCATATACTGATATATTTGACTATTCACAGTTTTATAGTTTTGATACTTACTCAAATCAAATACTTTCTTCCGAATTTCCATTTTGATAGAAGCCATCCCAAACACATACACAATATAATTAAAACAGCTACAATTATTGGAGTCATAATTATAGGATTAATAACTGAGGCATTTATTCCAATCAAGAATAAAATCTGCAAAAAAAAATCATGTGCCATATAGATAAAAAAACTATATTTTGAGATAAATCTAACTACTTTCTTGTCTTTTAGAAAATTCGCATATTCCTTGAAGAAACAAAATGCGGATATCGCTTGCATTATCGCTAAAATATTATTGTCATCATAAAAGTCATATTTCAAAGTGTCGCACGAAAGACTGGTAAAATAAGTAATAGCGATTCTGCTTAACAATGCAATAGGAAAGCAAAACGATATAAATGTTTTTCCCTTTTTAGATATATTTTTATAAGAAAGATAATACCC
>CAMWWJ010000153.1 GCA_947177925.1 uncultured Lachnospiraceae bacterium | reverse complement strand
TTCCTCTAGAATGTTCTGAGCCTCCCCTGGACATGTGTCTGTCTCTTTTCCACAGCCCCAAAGGGAAGCCGTGACTACCAATACTACAGCTAACATTGCAATTTTTCTTTTCATGTGACTCCTTCGCTTATGTATCAGTTTCTTGTGATACCCAGCTTATCTAAGATTTTTTCTTGTTTTTCCATCATAATTTTTTCTTCTGCTTCTTCCACATGGTCATACCCTAGTAAGTGTAACATACTATGGGCTATAAGAAAAGACAATTCTCTAAGTTCACTGTGGCCATATTCCTCTGCCTGGGAAGAAATGCGCTCTCTGCAAAGAATAATATCCCCCAGATAAATCTCACCCGTATCCGGGTCCGCATATGCCATTTCATTTTTTTCCACCAGGGAAAAATCTCCCGGTTGCTCATAATCCACATTAGGGAATGACAGTACATCTGTTTCCTTATCTATGTTCCGGTACTGTCTGTTATATTCCCGAATTCCTTCCTTGTCGGTAAGAAGCACATTGACCTGGACCTCATATGGACATTTCTCCCATTCCAGGGCTCCCAGTATTACCTGTCGGACAGCCTCCTCAAGTACAAAAGGAAAGCGGGCCTCCACTTCATTTTCAACGCAAAAAGTCATAATACAGCTTTTCCTCCACAAGTAAATTTCTCATAACGGTCAGTTCTTTCATGGTGATATTGCACTGATAAAGCAGATTGCTGTCTAACTTCTTTTGAAATACAATATCCACTACCTGCTTATAATCAAGAGCCGCCTTCTTATCCTTTTCCAAAAGATAAGAAATGGAGGAAACCACTCCGTCCACGAAAAGAACGATAGCCGTTTCCTTTTTCGTAATCGATTTGCTCCTGTCTCCATATTCCTCTAACAGTTCCACTAATTCAGGGGGGAATTTGTATTTGTGCGCAAGGGCAAGGGTTTGATTGTGCCTATCCCCTTTCCCCTCTGCCCGTCCTATTTTATGGTAATAGCCTCCTGCTTTTGCAAGGTAATGGTCCGCTCCGATCTTTCTTGCTATTTTATCACAAAAATAGGCGGTATGGACGGCATGAAAATATTCATCTGTTGATTCCTCCTTCAGCTTTGCAAGGAGCTCAAAATCCGGATCGTTGATTTCCTGATACCGATCCCTGTATTTGTGTACTACCGATGTGCTGTAGCTGCGTAAAAACAGAAGAATGGCAAGAAAACTGATAAATACATTGACCATAGGCAGGACAAAGGTATCTAATGATATTTTCTGCCCTTCAAATAATATCAAAAATGCTGTTTCCCCTGTAAATAATAAAATCAGGGAAGCAAACAGCGCTCCATTCACCAGATACTCCTGATCCAGATTCTGGAACAGGGCAATGCCCGCCATTCCCACGAACACACACATGAAAAATCCATGGGTGCTCATATCTGTAAAAAATTCCATCATAAATAAAAAGGTGAGATAAGCCAGACTTCCCGTAATGGTATTGCTGGTCAGGGAAAGAAACACCGCTAATACCAATACCGGCAGCACCTTAAGCGGAAGGAAAACAGAGCATACGGAAAGAACAAGTCCCAGCAAGAAGCTGAAAAAGAACCTGCTCAAATGTTCAAAATTATTAAAAAATAAAGTCTTCTTTTCTCCCGATGCCATCAATGACAACACAATCAAAAGGCAGCAGACAATTACCACCACCATGTTGCGGATGATTTCATCCATGGGCTTTTCCAGCAAATGGCAGCCTCCAAAAGCAACAGCAGGACCGAGAAGTAGAATGGTTGTATATATAAGAAAATTTTTAAGTCCGCTTTGCTTTTGCTCTTCCACGATTGCTTCCTCTGTCCTTTTGTCTGTTTTCGTAATTTTCATATGCCTTTACAATTTTTTGTACAAGAGGGTGTCTCACCACATCCTTGCTGGACAACCGGCAGAACCCGATATCCTCCACTTTATTTAACACCTTGATTGCCACGTCCAGCCCGGAACTTGTTCCTTTTGGCAGGTCCTTTTGGGAGGTGTCTCCGGTAATGACCACCTTGGACCCAAAGCCGATGCGGGTCAAAAACATCTTCATCTGAGATTCGGTTGTGTTTTGTGCCTCATCCAGTATAATATAGGCGTTGTCCAAAGTCCTTCCCCGCATATAGGCAAGGGGCGCCACCTCAATCAGTCCCTTTTCCATGTTTTTATTAAAGCTCTCCGCACCCATGATCTGGTAAAGGGCATCATATAAGGGCCTTAAATAAGGATCGATCTTACTTTGTAAGTCTCCGGGCAGAAACCCCAGCTTTTCCCCGGCTTCAATGGCCGGTCTGGTAAGGATGATCCTGCCCACCTCATCATTTTTAAAGGCAGTAATGGCCATGGCCATAGCCAGATAAGTCTTACCGGTTCCCGCAGGTCCCAGTCCGAATACGATCATCTTTTCCTTCATGGCATCCACGTACTGCTTCTGTCCCAATGTCTTTGGCTTGATAGGCTTGCCATTGATGCTGTGGCAGATGACCTCTGAATCCATTTGAAGAAGTCCGTCCTCTTTATTTTCCAGACTCATTTCAATGGCATAATTTACATTTTGTTCTTCTATCATAGTTCCTCGCATAGACATTTGCAAAAATTCTTCCAGCAGCTTATAGGCTTTTTCCACATTTTCTTTTTCTCCCCGGATGCGTACGGCTCCGTCTCTGTCTACAATGGTAACGGAAAGATCCCGTTCCATTTTCTTTAAGAACAAATCCTGCTGTCCGAATATATTCTGCATGTGCTCCATGGTAAGCTCCAGCGCTTTTGAAAATTCACTCATGTATTTCTTTCATTTCCTTCCTATTGCTCTGTCTCTTCAGAGTCAGGGGGGATTTCCTGTTTTTCCACAGGCGATTTTTTTATGGCTTTTTCCACCACCTGCAATGTGCCTGTCAGCTTCATTTCCTTTTTTCCCTGTTTTATTTTAACATTTTTTTCTATTATTTGAACCCCTTTTTCTTCCAAAGTTTGACAAAATTTATTTAAGTTTTCCTTAAGAATCTCCCGGCTCATTTGTGTGGAGTAGTTTTTTTCGTAAATTTCATAGGCTCTGTACTGATTGGTGCCAAAATAAATTGGAAGATAGAAGTCATCCATAAGTTTCACCTGATTGGAGGTTTTATATACAGTATAGGAACCATTTTCCGGTTTTCTGAATAATTGCAGCGTCATATGAAACAACGATAAATAATATGTATTTTTTTCTTCTCCCGTATAATGCTTTTCCTCGTAAGCATAGGCGATCTTGTCGGAGTAAGGATAGCTATAGGAAATGTAAACATCCCCATCCGCCCCCACATAATGATAATTTTTGGCCAGTCCGTCATCACCCATGATAGGAATGGTGCCGGAAATGAGAATATCACCGGCTTTCACTTCACTTCCCTTTGCCACAAGCGGCACTCCCTGTCTGGTCACGATGCTCTCTACCACTCCGTCTACCTTAGACACATAATCCCATGCTTCTTCAAGCGTCTCTTCTTTCCGGTTTTCTCTGTCATTATCAATATACGCAGAGTTTTCTTTTATGGAAACAACCAGCTTGGTTCCTTCAATTCTTGCAGAGGTCCATGTAATAAAATTGTATTCATTCCGAAGAGCCTTTTCAAAGCTGTCAATGTCCACATCCTTCCGAAGCATTCCCTGTTCGATATGATTTTTTACGAGAAAGTCCGAAAACATGTCTTCCGTCAGCATCTGATTGCCGTTTAATTCAATTGCCCATATAAATCTGGACAGAATCACAAGGGAAATCATACATGCCAAAAGGCCCAGGAGAAATACCTTTCTTTTCTTCCATTTTGCCCACACAAAAGGAAAACCAGCCTTTTTTTTCACATGGACCCTGGTGCCCGTTTTTTTTACGATGGGTTTCAGCCTGTAAAAACCGGAAAGGCTGATATACATTTCATAATAATCCTTTCCCGGGGTGATATTCCAAAGCATGATTCCATGATTGCTGCATAAATTCATGAACCGTTCCGTGGAAAAACCGGACACCCGTATCCATAGATACCCTTTTAGGAAACGAAAAAAAGAAAGCATACTTCCTCCTACTTAATCAAAAAAAACTGATTTGTCTGATTTTTCCTGAAATTTTCATTTCTTCATTGGTATAATAATCTACGGATAAATTACAGCCCGTGAAATTCATGCGGCAGTTTTTTGTCTGCACAATGATGGAACAGGGATTGCATTCAATAATCCCTTTGTAATTTTCAATAAATGCCTCCTCACAGCCGGTAATGGACAGCATGGAAACCCCCATGACTAAATCCTTTGGCAGCTTTAAAGAATCTACCATTTGTTCTTTTGCAGTTTTTAATACGTGGTTTTTCTTTTTACTCATACTGTATTGTATGAAAGGGGGCCTGCCTTTATGCCCCAACCACTCCCTTTATCATAAGCGGTCTTTCCACTTCCTTCCCTGAGAAGGAATATGCTTTTAAAAACCGTTCTTTTGCCGCCAGCATCTTTGCCCTGTCATTGCCGTACATGGTAGCAAGGCTTTCTCCCTTCCTTACCGGATCGCCAATCTTTTTGTGAAGAATCAGCCCCACCGATAAATCAATGACACTTTCCTTGGTTTCTCGTCCACCGCCTAATATAAGGGAGCAGATACCGATTTCATCACAGACAATGCGGGACACATAGCCTTCCTCCTCGGAAAGAATCTCTTCTTCATATTCCGCCTTCTTAAAATAAGAGGTATCATATACCCATTCCCGGCTGCCTCCCTGGGCCTCTATGAATTCCGCCATTTTTTCAAGCGCCCTGCCGTCTGCAATTGCCTCTTTCAGCATATCCTCCGCTTCCTTTAAAGTTTCCGCCTTTCCTCCCTTTACGATCATATGGGAACCAAGTGTCAGACAAAGGGTAAGAAAATCCTGTGGACCATTTCCCTTTAAGGTTTCAATTGCCTCTATGACCTCTAACGCATTTCCAACCGCATATCCTAACGGCTCATCCATATTGGTGACGATGCCCACCGTTTTTCTTCCGGCGCCGTTTCCGATTGCAACCATTTCCTTCGCCAGAGCAAATGCATCCGCCTCTTCCTTCATAAACGCCCCGCTTCCGGTCTTCACATCCAAAACGATTGCATCCGCACCTGCAGCCAGCTTCTTGCTCATAATGGAGCTGGCAATCAAAGACATATTATCCACCGTCGCCGTCACATCCCGCAGGGCATAAAGCAGCTTATCCGCCGGCGCCAAAGAGGCCGTCTGCCCCATAATGGCAATCCCGATCCGGTTCACCTGCTCCTTAAACCGCTTTGTGTCCATAGCAGTACAAAACCCTTCAAAACTTTCCAGCTTATCAATCGTTCCTCCCGTATGTCCAAGCCCCCTGCCGCTCATCTTCGCCACCGGAATTCCACAGGCCGCCACCATAGGCGCCAACGCCAGAGAAGTCTTATCCCCCACCCCTCCGGTACTGTGCTTATCCACCTTAAGCCCATGAATCCCCGACAAATCCAGCATATCCCCACTATGAGCCATCTCCATAGTAAGCGCCAGCGTCTCCTCCTCATTCATCCCCCGAAAATAAACCGCCATCATCATAGCCGCCATCTGATAATCCGGAATCTCCCCCTTAACATACCCTTTTACCATAAACCCAATCTCATCCCCCGACAGGGCTCCACCATTTCTCTTTTTCAAAATCAAATCATACATCCGCATTTCTTTATCATCCCCTTCCCAACAACAAAGACTTCTTTTAACGCAACTCAACAAACCTATCCACACAAGCTTATATTAAGACAACCGATATCCCCCTGTCCGCCTAAGTTTATTTTGAAGCCATTCGATAACGTTTCGCAGGATACTTGGATGTGATTGTCTTTTGAAGGACCTTGGCGTACACGTCGGTACTTAGCTTGCGTCCTTTGCAAGCTTAGTACCGCTACGTGTTAAGCAGAGCGAAAGCGTGTCCATCAAAAGACAATCACATCCAAGTATCCCTCCACAACCTATCTCCCCCCCTACTTCAAAATAACCATATTACTATTCTTTTTATCATCCACCGTAATCTTCAAAAACGGAACACTTTTAATAAACTTCTTAAACTGGGAAAACCCATATTTTTTCACATTAAACGTAGGATCTGCCTCTTTCAGCTTCTGCCCCAAAGTGCCCAGATCGATTCCATTTGTTCCTGCCTGGCCTACAATTTCCCGTAAAAGCTTCAGCACTTCCTCTTCATCCTTGTTTACTGCGGAAATAAGAATGCTCTTATCAGTCTTGTAAAGCTTAAGGGATTTTAAGCCTTCGCAAAAAGTGGAAAACTTCGTGTATCCGTAGTTACGTACATCAAAATCCGGATACATTTTTACAAGCCTGCTTCCCACCTCTCCCATATCGGTCTTTGTCTTTCCGTCTGCACTTTCTTTTTCATCTAAAATGGTCAGGATTGCATTTTCAATCTCTCCCACTTTTCTCGTATGCTTCTTTTCCTTCTTGCTGCTTCCTTCCAGTTCATCTTCTCCGCTGATATTTCCAAGATAGGTAAATTTGTCACAAGCGGAAATAAAAGCCTCCGGCGTCTTGCTTTCTCCCATGCCTACTACCATTTTCCCGGCCTCCCTGAGCCTTGCCGCAAGCCTTGTAAAATCGCTGTCGCTTGTTACCAGGCAGAAACCTTCCACCGTATTGGAATACAAAATATCCATGGCATCGATAATCATAAAGGAATCCGTGGCATTTTTCCCTTTTGTATATGCAAACTGCTGCATGGGCTGAATGGAATTCTTTAACAATACATCCTTCCATGAGCTTGTCTCTGTTTTCGTCCAGTCCCCGTAAATTCTTTTATTGGTTACCACTCCGTATTTTGTCAGTTCATCCAGAATATTCTTCACATACTTTGCAGAAATATTATCGGAATCAATTAACAATGCAAATCTTTTTTCTTCCATTCTCTTCTCCTTTTCTTTTTGCTTTCCTCTGCAAGTTCTATATATGTAGTGGAGTTTGCGAATCATTGAAACATTGTATTTTCTCCAAGATGCTCCTTCCATTTCTTTGCTTCCATGAATCTTTCCTGAAACTGAATATAGAAATCCTCATTTGCATCATAGGGCTTTCTGTAAAAATGATTCAGTACATATAAATTAACCGTCTTTATGAGCTCCTCCTTCTCCAAACCGGCAATGATTTCTTCTAAGTCATTTAAAAAGTAATGCCAGTCTGCCACGAACTGTTCATATTTTCTTATATCCGGCGTATCCACCCAGTTGCGCACCTTGATTTTGACCCTGTTTTGATTTTTACACTCATGAATCTGGAGGAAGTATTGAAAAGAATTGTTTTCATAATACCTTCCCAAAGGAAAAATCCGGCAAATACCAGGACGGAAAGAATGAATGCTACACCTTCCCTCCTGATTTAGAAATGCACAGCACTCTGCCTCTCCTGCCATTTTTAAATTTGGAAGAATAATGCCATCCACTACATTTAATTCAATTCCGCCCGGACTTTCTCCTAATAGCTGCTCAAAGGTAACTCCAAGGTTCGTGGTCAGTCTGTGGATATCCAACGGGTCTAAAATAATGGAGCTTCCCATGCCTTCACAGCAGGAAGAACATCCTTTGCAGTCACTGCAGCCTGCCTTTACCATATCATTCAAGCCATAAAGCCTTCCATCGGATATATCCTTTAAGTCAATATTTCGTTTCATGCCTTTTCTCCCATTGCAGCATTTTTTTACTTTCATTTGTGATTATTGTAACATGCTACCCCAAAAAAAGCCACACAATTGCATACAAACAATTATGTGGCCGTAACAGCTTAGCATATCTTTTTAAAAGGCACATACTGAGCGGACACAACAGAGGGACCAATATCCTTTCGATACACAGTGGGAGCCGGCATAGCATAGGAGAGTCTTCTGGGTCTTGGCAAAGTCGCCGGCACTTACGCACCGTATTTTGGTGCGTTAGTACCGCTGC
>CAMWWJ010000152.1 GCA_947177925.1 uncultured Lachnospiraceae bacterium | reverse complement strand
AGAATATATTAATGCCGATATAAGAAATTTGTCTTCTATAAATGGCACTTTTGATATTATTTTTGGGAATTTTATATTGCATTTATTTAATGAAAAAGAAAGAAAAAAGATTTTAGATGAATGTAATAAAATACTAAGCAAAAATGGAATACTTGCCGTTAGTGTTGCAGCAAAGCAGGACGTTGATTATGGCCATGGACAAAAGATAGAGACAGATACATTTTTAAATACCCGTGGTGTTACTAAGCACTATTATTCTGAAGAAAGTATTAGAGAAGAATTTGAAAACTATAAATTGATGGACGTTATTTTACTAAAGGAAAAACATGATCATGGAACACTTCATATTCACACTAGCTATCTTATTCTTGCTAAAAAGAAATAACCGGTGTTTTGCGATTAAGAAAGAGGTATTGCATGTACAAAGATAACTTTATAAAAGATTGTTTTCTTGTAGCATTAAATCTAATATCCAATATGGAAGGAATAAAAGATACTTCGTATCTTTATATTCCATATTTGGGTTTTGATTATGATGTTAAGAATTTAACAAAAAATGATGTGGGAAGTCGCATTGTTAATAGATGGGATGGAAAGTGGGGTGGTGGTAGTTATTGGATACTTAATAATAAGACTTTTTTAAAGATAGAATTGCTACATAATCCGTCATTATATAAATGCAAGGAGTTACTTCAGGCGGGAAAATCACTAATGATATGGAGTGATGTATATCATTGCCCTTGGACGATGTTTTACCACAAACGAAATTTTAGACATGTGTATGTAATTACAGATACAAAAGATAATAGATTTATATGTCAAGATGAGTTTTTTGGCATAAAGAATTATGAATTTATATGTGAAAAGGCATATCAGAATTTTGATAGTGTTAGCTTAGTAAATATTTATCAAAAGAATATGGAGCTATACGAGATAAAAAAACAAATGTTATTCTTTTTAGAAAAATATGAAGGAACGATTAAAAAGGCCTATAAAAATTTCAGCATAGGTCTTTTAAGTATGGATGTTGCTGATCAGCATGTGGCAGATAATAATTATTATGGCAATATGATTTTGACGAAAATGAAGAATATGTCTAGATATCGTTATGGGTATGCAAACTTTTTAAAAAATTTGAGCAAAGACTATGGTGTTAATCTTATGGAAGTGAGTCAAAGTATAGAAAATCTTGCGGAATTGTGGTCGCATTTAGTCTTTATCTTATTGAAATTGTTTATTAAGAATAAACAGATTATATATAATGATCCACTTATGTCTATCATAGATCAAATATCTAGTGAGGAACAAGAAGCATTGTTGCAGTTAATACATTTTTGCAGAAATGAATAAAAAATATTAGGAGCAGGAAAACGTCCACTGAAAAGTGCTGTTGCAGGACGAAAGTCAGTAATAAAACATACAAAGAATGAGCTAATAGTCGGCAGGAATATGCAAGCTTCTGGTTAGGAACTGAGCTGACACCTTGGTTATGGACGGGTTAGACGAGAGAAGTTAGGACGTAGCTTTTGTGGGCTGATGATCCAGGTAGATACGGGAGGGTTGTTGCTGTAGATGGAGGGGTATGCACAAGGCCATGTAGAACGAGAAGTAGGACGTTTTACTTCGTGTATCCAAAAGTGGTTATTCTCGTACTAGATAAAGAGAAATGTCCATTCCTATGGCTCTTTCTTCTGAGATATTTATTGATGATATATCGAAAAAATCCTTGATTTTCAAGGAAATAAGACTTGACTTAATAGGGAGGAAGTAATATTGATGAAAGTAAAAGATTATTTAATTGAGAAGGCAAATGATAATGGGATTGCAGCAATATATAAAGGAGCCGAAATAACATTTAAAGAATTGCATCGAGCTAGTTGTTTAATCTCAACAGTAATAGAAAAAATTGGAACTAAGATTATTACTTTATATTTACCGAATAGTCTGTCGTATTTAGTTTCTTTTTTTTCGGTTCTATATGCGGATAGAACAGTATTTCCTATTATGCAAATTGGCGGATTAGAAAGCTTGAAGCATGATATTCAATTTTGTGGCGTAAATTGTTTGATTACAACGCTAAACAATAAAGAATACTTTATAGATAATTTTACTAATGTTGAATTTTACGATTTTATTGAATATGGTTTGACACTAATACATTTTGAACATGAACAGGGTGAAGAAAGTGAATTAGAAAGAACGGATACTTGTTTATTATTAAAAACATCTGGAACAACAGGTCGTCCTAACTATGTAATTTTTACGGATGATAATCTTATTCATATGGTAAAAGTATTTTGTGCTTATTATAAAGTATCGCCGGAAAATAATAAATTGGCTAATAGTTTAAATGTTTTACCATTTCCTTCATCTTACGGAAATGCACAAATGTTGGTGCATATGTATTTAGGAGTATCATTAGTGATTTATGACGGAAATTTCTCAGTGGATAAATTTTGGAAATTAGTCTCATATCATAAGGTCCCAAGGGTTGAAACTATTCCAACTATGGTGTTAAAAATTATCAGTGATATTTCGGAAGAGAATTATGACATTAGTTCTTTGAGGGCAATAGGTACCGGTGGATCTGAAATGCCTGTATCCAAAATACATATTTTTAAAAAGCGTTTTCCCAATATAAGTCTATTACAATCATATGGCATGACTGAGGCTGCTCCCATTATTACTATGATGGATTTAGAACAGTGGGAAAATAAAATAGGATCTACTGGAAAACCAATGCAAGAATTAGTTGAAGTAAAATTGGCAGATGACAATGAAATTCTTGTTAAAGGAAAGAATATTATGGTGGGATATTTAAAAAATGAAATTTCGAGTAAAAAGGTACTTGCAGACGGATGGCTCCACACGGGAGACTTTGGAAGTTTCGATTCAGAAGGATATTTATATGTTATTGGCAGAAAGAAGAATATGATTATTAGTGGGGGATACAATATTATTCCAGAGGAAATTGAAAGAACATTGACTGAAATAGATGGCATCATTGATGCTGTTGTTTACGCAAAAAAGCATTCAATTTTAGGCGAATGTGTTGCGGCTAATATCGTTTTAAGTGCTAATAGCGATTTGACAAAGGAGAAAATCAGAAATTATTGTAAAAAAAATCTGGAAATATATAAAGTGCCTCAAGAGATAAAATTTGTTGAACAAATTGAGCGAAATATAACAGGAAAAATAAGGAGAATTAATTGTGAATAAAAAACAGTGTGAAAAAATATTAAAGGAAATTCTTCAACCATATACTAAACAGATAAATATCATAAATGAGACTGAAATTTTAAATATGAATTTAGTTACTGATTTGGATTTGGATTCGTTTGTTTTTGTGCAGTTACTAGTAGATATTGAAGAAAAGTTTGGAATCTCTATAGATGATGAAACGGATAT
Source organism: uncultured Lachnospiraceae bacterium (assembly GCA_947177925.1). Lineage (GTDB taxonomy): Bacteria > Bacillota > Clostridia > Lachnospirales > Lachnospiraceae > RGIG3040. The sequence goes on along the minus strand of CAMWWJ010000152.1, from coordinate 4,620 downwards.
TACTAAACTAGTGATTTTTAGCGATTTAGTTGATGCTATCTATGAAAAAAAATTGAGCGAAGATAATATATTGTAGTAGGAGGTATAGAGAAAGGAATATGGAAAAAGTTGATTGGCAACCACAACAATATTTGAAATTTTATCATGAGCGATTACAACCGGCAATTGATTTACTATGTAAAATTGAGATTGAGAATCCAGAAAGAATAATTGATATAGGATGTGGACCGGGAACTAGTACTGAAATTATACACAAACATTGGAAAAATGCATCTATTACAGGGATTGATAAATCACAATCTATGCTATCATATGCTAAGAAAACAAACAATAATATTCAATGGATTCAATGTGATATAACTAAGACAGATGAACTTCTTAAATTAGGCGCATATGATGTGGCATTTTCCAATGCTGTACTACAATGGGTACCTGAACATAAGAGGGTGATTGAAACATTGTTTAGCATGGTCAATATAGGAGGGGCTTTAGCAATACAAATACCTGCAGAACAAGATCAGCCTATATATACAGAAGTGTTAAAACTTGTTACTTCACAGGACTGGAAATCATTTTTTCAAGAGTTACCTGAGTATCCGAAGCATTATACATTGCAACATTACTATGATATTGCGGTCAAATTATCAAAAAAAATAGTTGTATGGAAAACAGACTATATACATATTTTAGATTCTCATGAAGAGGTTGTTGAATGGTATAAGGGGTCTGGTTTACGCACTTTTATGGAAAGGTTACCTAATGAAAGCATAAAAAATAAATTTTATGAACAATATACAGAAAAATTGAAAAAGGCTTATAAATTTGATGAGTTTGGAAGGGTATTACTAAGATTTCCAAGAATTTTTGTTATTTTATATAAATCATAAATGTTGTTTTTATATAAGCCAAAAAGATAAACTAGGAGGTGTTTATGATGGAAGAAAGCAGAGTATGGAAATTTGGTGATGATATTGATACAGATCAAATCATTGCAAGTCAATATTTAATTTTGCCAAAAATCGAGGATATGAAAAAGTATGTTTTTGAGTCAATAGATCCGAATTTTGCCAAAAAGGTTAGAATGAACGATGTGATAATTGCTGGTGAAAATTTTGGATGTGGTTCATCTCGGGAACAAGCACCTAGTACACTGAAAGCGTTAGGTGTAGGTGCAGTTATTGCACCAAGTTTTGCACGAATTTTTTATCGGAATGCTATTAACATTGGATTACCAGTAGTTCTATGTGATTCTATTCAGAATGATGTAAATCAGGGAGATGTAATCTGTATAGACATAGAAGATGGGATAATATTTGCGAATGGTAAAGAGTATAAGTGTACTAGATTACCTGAGCATATGCAGAAAATTATAAAGAAGGGTGGGCTAATTGCCTTTCTTAATAGTGGGGAGGGAAAATTATGAGTATGACTATGGGTGAAAAAATTATTGCATCGGCAGCAGGGGTTAAGCATGTAAATCCAGGAGAAATTCATATTGTACAATTAGACAAAATAATGACTAATGATGCAACAACTCATCTTACGTTGGATATGTATAACCATAAATTGAAATATCCTAGGATATCAGATAGTAGTAAGGTAGTATTTATTATTGACCATAATTTTCCTGCCGATAGTCCCGAAACAGCAGCAGCACATAGGAAGATGCGTTTATTTGCAAATGAAAATAATATAACGATTTATGAAGGGAAAGGTATTTGTCATCAGTTAATGATAGAAAATCATGTCAATTCGGGAGAACTTATAATTGGTGCTGATTCTCATACGTGTAGTTATGGTGCGCTTGGAGCTTTTGGCACAGGGGTAGGTTGTACGGACTTTCTTTATGGTATGGTTACAGGAACAACTTGGCTGATGGTTCCTGAAACGATTAGATTTTATTTGACAGGAGAATTACATGAGGGTATATACGCAAGAGATTTGATGTTAACGATAATTGGGGATATTGGTGCAAATGGATGTAATTATAAAATTATGGAATTTGTAGGAGAGGGAATAGAGAAAATGTCTGTTGCAGAACGTATTGTTTTGGCTAATTTAGCAGTGGAAGCTGGAGCAAAAACGGCATTAATGGAAGTGGATAACAAAGTAACAGATTTTCTTGCTGAACATGGACGAAAACCAAGACAAGAGTTTAAAAGTGATGCGGGTGCAAGGTATGCAGCAGAATACTATTACAATTTATCAGATATTAAATCTGTTGTGGCTAGACCTGATCATATTGATGATGTTATTCCGACAAATGAATTGTCAGAAATAAAAATTGATCAGGCCTTTATTGGTTCTTGCAACAATGGACGAATTGAGGATTTAAGGGTAGCCGCATCTATTTTAAAAGATCATAAAGTTGCTCCGCATGTTCGGCTTATTATATCTCCAGCATCTAATGATGTGTATTTACAGGCATTACAGGAAGGTATTATTAGTATTTTAAATGAAGCAGGAGCCATGATTGTCAATAGTAACTGTAGTGTGTGCTGGGGAGGTTGTCAAGGGGTCCTTTATGCAAATGAAGTGTTGATTTCAACGGGAACTCGTAATTTCAGGGGACGTGCAGGACACCCTGATTCTAAGATATATTTAGGCTCTGCTGCGACTGTAGCTGCATCAGCGATAAAAGGAAAAATAATCTCGGAAACTATGTTTAGATAATGAATGTATAAGAAGATGGAAAGGAATAAGACAATGAAACAACATTTTTCAGGGAAAATATGGATAATGGGCGATGATATTGATACGGATTTAATTCTTCCTACAGACTATTTAGCTCTTTCTTCTTTAGATGAAATGATTCCTTACGTTTTTGCGCCAATACGTCCTGATTTTGCAGCATTGGTGAAGCCAGGAGATATTCTAGTTGCAGGTAAAAATTTTGGATGTGGTTCCTCACGTGAACAGGCATCTGAAGTCCTCGGAAAACTTGGTCTGGCAGCAATTATTGCAAAAAGTTATGCAAGAATTTTTTATCGTAATGCTATGAACAATGGCTTGCTTCTTCTTGAAAATCCATTCTTATATGATGATGTTTCAGAAGGTGATGAAATTGTAGTAGATGTAGGAGAAAAAATAACTTATAAAGGAAAAGAATATGATTTACAACCAATAGCGGAAAATGTATTAGATATCTTAGAAAAGGGAGGTTTGGTACAGGCTATGAGAGAAAGAACGGGGAGGTATAATAATGGGTAACACACTTATTGAAAAAATAATAGCTCATAACATTGGAAGAGAAAGTGTCAAACCGGATGAAATTGTGACAGTATATCCTAATAGGGTAATGATTCATGATATTTTTGTTCCATTTGTGGCTAATAGATTTGAAGAAATGGGATTTACTAAAATTTGGGATACCGAAAGAGTAGTTCTTATAAATGATCATCTCATACCAGCTGCTGTTATTGATGATGCTCGGCATACACGTATAAGTAATGAATTTGCAGCTAAATATAATTTACACTGCGTTCATAGCGGAGATGGAATTTGCCATCAATTAATGGTTGAGCAAGGATATGTAAAGCCTGGAGACATAGTGTTTGGTACCGATTCGCACACCACTACTTATGGAGCTGTTGGTTCATTTTCAACGGGGATTGGCTATACAGAAATGTCAGCAATACTTGGTACCGGGGAGATTTGGATTAAAGTTCCACGAACAATACAGGTTACAGTTGAAGGAAAACTTTCAAGAAATGTCTGTGCTAAAGATGTTATACTTCGATTATTAGGCGATTTGGGCGCTGATGGAGCGAACTATTGTGCATTAGAATTTGTTGGAAGCACTATACGAGAAATGAGCCTTTCATCGCGTATGACTATTGCGAATATGGCAGTTGAGGCAGGGGCTAAATGTGCAGTATTTGAAACTGATGAAAAATCACTAGCATATGTTAATAGAAATGAACCTTCTGTAAATTTGCAGCCTGATAAGAATGCAAATTACTATCAAAAAATATACTATGATGCAGAGAAATTTGAACCAGTAATTGCTTGCCCATCACAAGTTGATAATATTCATAAGGTAGAAGAATTAGTGGGTACACCAATAGATCAGGTATTCATTGGGTCATGTACGAATGGAAGATTAGAAGATATAGAAATCGTTGCGCGTATATTAGATGGGAAAAAAATATCATCTTCTACGCGAATGATTATTACACCTGCAAGTCGTGAAATATATGGGAAAGCTGCACAAAACGGGTTGTTAGAAATATTAATAAGAGCAGGAGCAGCAGTGACAATGCCAGGATGTGGATTATGTTGTGGACGTACCGGTGGCATTTTGGCTGATGGTGAACGAGTATTGGCTACAAATAATAGAAATTTTCTTGGACGTATGGGAAGTGAGAAAGTAGAGATATATCTATCATCACCAGCGGTAGCAGCAGTAAGTGCATTGAACGGAACAATTTCTTTACCAACTAAGTAATAATAAAAGATTGCTTATATTGATAGTGTTGTTTTGCTTGAAGATTGAAGTGAAACAAATTATTGCATTAGTAGAATGGGCACTATCAAGAAAAGCATTGGTTAAAAATAATAGCTAAGGAAACGCTGATTAATTAGCCTTCTTCTCAGCATTATTCTGTTTTGTCAAGTTTT
>CAMWWJ010000151.1 GCA_947177925.1 uncultured Lachnospiraceae bacterium | reverse complement strand
TTAGTATAATGTATATCTTTAATCTTGTAAATACGGAACATTAGTTCTGCAATCTTAATCTATTCCCATTTAATCGTAACTTATTAATTTGTATACATAGAATGACTTATGTTAATTACTTTCTGTGTATGCAGCATGAAAACAGAATATGGAGGTTTTAAATTGAGCAAACAGTATGATTAAACAAGAGTAATAACTGGTAACAAAGCAATGAATGTTATTTTTTAAAAAGAAGTTGCTGCTTATTCGCTAACGAAGATGGTGGAAGAGGTACAGACATTAGATGATTTATTGCAACAATATAATCAGTCGTCTGATAAAGGGAGGATGCAAATGAAATTGGATTTTGCGAAAGTAGCTTTATCGTACGGTATTGATATGGTAATTATGTTTGTAATCTAAATGAATTGTTTGAGTAAAATGAATAGTTAAGGACATAACAATATAAAGTTATGATTCCTAATAGGGAGGTATTATTTATGAGATTAAAGGCATTAAGCCATTATGATGGCGACAAAGAAACAAGATATGGTGATTGTATATTATTGTATGATAATAATTCATTGATTGTATATGATTGCGGACACACACGTCATGCAAAAGAAGTTAAGAATTTCTTAGAATCCAATTCGGCAATTTCACAGATACATATTGTCGTTTCACATAACGATAGTGACCATACTAGTGGAATTGTTGAATTATTAGAGTATCTGTATAATGAGCGGTATACTGTCACTGTGTACTCATCATTATATTTGAAAAGTGCAAGAAAAGTACTTGATGTACTTGATGATGAAAGAAGAACATTACCAGCAACTAAGGAACATATTCTTGAAACATTTGATAAAATAAAGGATATTACAGAAAAAGCTCAGGAATTAGGTTTTACAGTTAAAGATGCTACTGTTAATACCAAAGTATCGAGGGGAGTTATTGCAGGACCAGCAGAAGATGAGTTTGTTGAAGTTGTAGCACAGGCTATAGAAGATGGTACCTTTACAAAAATTGAAGGTGAAACAGTAATGAATGCAGCCAGTGTTCAGTTAAAGTGTAAACTTAAAGGGGATCAGACAATATTGCTTTGTGGAGATGCATCGCCCTCATATTTGCATAATTTGGACAGCTATGAAATTATCCAGTTACCACATCACGGACAGTTGGATGATGCTCAAAGAATATTTGAAAAATTGAAAGACTCTTACTGTAAGACTTACCTTGTGTCTGATAATACAGGTTCTGGAGAAACAAGTGGAGGTTCTGATAAATTGGTAGAATATATGCAGGAGGAGTACTATACACCAGCATTAAATACGAAAGACGGAATAGTTAATATTCCTAAAAATGGATTTGGAAATGTATCAATTAATAAACCACAAGGGGTGAAGCTGGGTGAGATGGATCGTAAGTACTGGTAAGGATATTGTTGTTGATAATAGTCAATTGAAGGCACGTCTTAATTATATACGGAAAGTAACAGATGCGGAAGTATCAGATTGGAAAGTAATGCGGATAAAGGGATATGACTCTAAGAAGTTTTTATATTGTATTTCTAATGATGGAATAAATGGCACCTTTATAACAGCACATATAGGTGAAGTACAGACGATTTGTTCCCTGCTGGAGGTGGCAGGTGGCGACTTTGTTATTGCCAATAGTTGTATATGGGAGAAGTCACTTGATAAACACATGTTGCGTTGTATGATGAAGTTTAATAGAAGCGTTGAGCTATGGTTTGCTAAGCAGGAAGTGTCGGTGGAAAGTGGATGTATGTTGCGTCAGTGTACAACATTAAGCAATTTAGGGCGGTTTGGTTTTCATACATCCTTATCAGAGCGACAGCTGTTTTCAAAAAGACGTAATGGTTTTATGGCGGCTGTACGTGAAGCATTTGTTAAAGTGTCACCGGTCAGCTTGTTAGGAGATTAGAGAGGTATTTTATGAGTAACATTATTGAAAAATTAGATTCATACCAAATAATGACGAATTTGTTGCCAGGAGCATTTTTCGGGATAGTTTTAAGGTTTCTTTTTGAATTATCACTGCCAATGGAAAATATTGGTGAGGAGATACTGGTATATTATTTTATGGGACTTGTTATTAATCGAATAGGTTCCCTGATTGTTAAACCAATACTTAAGAAGGCAAAGTTTATTCAGGAAATATCATATTCTAATTACCTGAAAGCAGTAAAAGTAGATGTGAAACTTGACATATTGTCAGAAACAAATAATTATTTTCGTTCCATATTAACATGTTTTTTACTTTTGCCTATTGTAGGATTAATAAAAATACTGACTGAAAATGTAGAGTGGGTTTCGAAGAGCTGGAAAAGTTGTATAATAGTAGTTCTTATCATTGTATTTCTGTTTGCGTATAAAAAGCAGACTGATTTTGTGAAAAAGCGTGCAGAAGCAATAAATGCCCAACAAGAAGAAATAACTGAAAAAGACAAATTGTTTGAAATGGAGTATTTATAAATTATTTTGAATAGGAGGATTTCTTATGGCTAATCAACCAAAGAGTTTTGAAGAATTTTATTATTTACAGGAAGATAAAATATGTGATATTGAAGTTCTTGAGGAGTATATAACCAATAACAACGGAAATGTTGGGAAATATGAGGGGAATATGTATTGCCCAGAGTGCAGAAAAGCAATATTGGCATTTTGGCATAAATCATCAAAAAGGCGAGCACATCTTAAAAGAATACCATCATCTTCGCATAGAGAAACATGCTCATATAATTATGAATATGCTTCATCCAAGAAAGTTAAGGAGTATGTTGATTCTTTAACTTATAACGAAATTCAGGATAAGTTAAATAGTATAATTAATATGTTATGCAAACAACGTAAATCTGATATAGGTAAAACCATGGTTGGAGATGTGGGCATATCAAAAGAACAGAATCCTATGCTGATTGTGGAACGAAAAGAGAATACTGATGTATTAAGAGCATTACGGCGTAAAAGGCTTAATACCTGGATTGATCAATCTGATGGAGAGGATTTTTCCGTGTTTTATGGTAAGGTAAAACTTGGTATTCGAGAGAAAACAAAAGTGAACGAAAGTACCGGGGAGCCGTACACATTCTATTTCCTTGATATTTTCACACAGAATAAACAGGGTGAATGGAAGTACAGAACAAATATCTATAGAGGCAGTATAAAAGATGAAATTAATAAAGAGGCTGTTTATAATATAGTGATGATTGGGTGTTTGAATTTTAAATTTAGACCTTTTACCATAGATTTAGCAAATCGAGATGCAATAAAATTTCAAGAGGTTAATAGTAGTTTTAGGGAAGGCTAAAAAGTTAATTTAAAGAGAAATATACAATATTAATTAAGGCATATGGGAGCAGTTCTGTATGTCTTTTTCTTATGCAATAATTTAGGTGTGATAATTATGAAGAATATAAAAATGAATCTATTATTAAATAGGATTTGCACTACCGTCAAGTAAGTAGACACAATTATTAGAGAAACTTTCTGGAAACAGAGATTAAGTCTGATTCCAGAAGAGCTCTTCTTTTTCGTTAGGTGTTAACATTCCGAGGGAACCATGTGGTCTCTTGGAATTGTAGAATCCTTCAATATATTCGAAAATGGATAACTGTAACTCCCGTAAAGAGTGATAGGTTTTCCTGTTGGTTTCTTCTTTTTTAGATATTTGAAGAAACATTCGCAGCAAGCATTATCGAAGGGATACCCTTTCTTTGAAAATGATTGCACAGCATTAAGAGTATCTAATAACTGTCTGAATGCAAAAGCAGTATATTGAGATCCCCGGTCAGAGTGGAACATAAGTCCTGCCGGCTGGTTCCGCTTATCATAAGCCTTTTTAAACGCAGTCATTACGAGATTGACATCGGATCTTCCTGAAATGTTCCATGAAATGACCTTGCGGGAGAATAAATCCATTACAATGCATAGATAGTACCATTTACCGGCTGCCTTGATGTATGTAAAATCACTAACCCAAACCAGATTTGGAGATTTCTGATTAAACTCCTGGTGAAGATGGTTGGTATAATCACCGTTATTGTTATATCTATAGTTATGGTGTGGCTTTTCGGTTGACATCCGTGGTAACTGAAGGGCCTTCATCAATCGGTACACTCGTCCGACACTGATGGGAATGCCATAATCACGCTGTAAAACATGAGTGATTTTGTAAGCGCCCAGACGTTTGTTATAGTCAGCATAAATTTGCAGGATCTTTTTTGCAATCTCCTGGTTCTTACTGGTGCGTTCGGCTGGTTCTGAATAGTAATGCTTGTAATAAGTGCTTCTGTTGACACCTAAGACTTTGCAGAGAAGTTTAATGTCATGTTGGAAGCGAAGCTTATGGACTGCCTCTAATCGTTGTTGGAGTGTGGCGTGAAGATGGCAATCGCTTTTTTTAGTATGAGCAGTTCTTCTTCAAGTTGAGCATTGCGTTTCTGGAGTTCTTTAACCTGTTTGGCGGTCAGGACTTGGCCATCATCGGTTTCAACGGTTGAGTATTGTTTGATCCAGCGGACAAGGGCTGTGGCAGAAACCCCATACTCTTTACAGAGAGTGGATTGGGATTTGCCAGCGGGTTGATATAGGTTGACGAGAGTACGTTTAAAGTCTTCGTCATACCGATTTGCAGTTTTACTTGTGGACATGGGCAGATATCTCCTTTTGTGTCTACTTAATTGTAATATATATTTACTTATCGAGTCCACTTTTATAGTAAAGATCCAATTGTAGTACCAAGCTGATTAAGGATACAGTAAAGAGTATACAGGTTTAGATAAGTTGGACGATCTTGAAAAAGTAGCTGGTGTAATGAACAAAGTTTTTGAAGGGGATAAGCAGAGAAAAGAATAGCTATATCTTATTTTTCTGACTGCGAAGTGTAAACCTATCGAATTTTTTGAGGAATTCAATGAAATCTGTAATGTATTTGCGGTTAGTATGTGGGAAATTTTAATTAGAGAATTACTCAGTAGAGGGATAAATATCATAATTATTACAGCGGTGTAGCTAAAGCAGAGGATCAGGATTTCTTAGTGACTCAAAGACTCTCAGAAGCAACCAATCTGATTGGACTTAATTTTTTTGACCATACCATTGGCGGAAAAGATAATTACTACAGATTTTATAAAAATAAAATGCTATCCGCAACTAAAAACAATTATTTGAAAACTGTATAAATCCATATCAAAAACATCTATATCACATCAAAAAAATATGTGGCAAACTGTCAAAAGAAACGATATACATTGATGGTATAAAACTGAAAACCCGTTCCAAGAAGTACACTTTTGTTTAGAAGAAATTCGTTTGGAAATGGGAAGAAAAATGTCTGCAAAGGTAGATGATGGTGCCCAGATGATGAATCGGGAGTATATGCAGTCTTTCTGTATCTTAAAAGCAAGCAGAATACCTAACCTTCAAAGAATTGTGGATTATCTGAAAGATTACTGTTTTGCGCATGCCATTGTGTCTGGACGGGGAAAAGGAAAAGTGTACATCACGTGACCTTGAACTGTTTCAGGGAATTCACTTGATTTTTATTTTTACATAAGAAGGAGCATAGCTCCATAACTAAAAAATGGTTATTTTGCCAGACTCCTTTGTTTTAGTCAGCATTAGAGGAGAGGTTTGATTGTAAGCATACAAATGCAGTAATGTTTGCGAAATTTTTAAAACCTTCCAAACTGTTAAAATTAACAAAATTTGAATCTAAACATTTTTCAAAAATGAGTTGAAAAAAATCTTCGATAGCATATAATAATCCTAACAGAGTTGCCCAAAGCCATTTGGCATTGGGGACCAAGCTGAGTCATGTGCTCAGCTTTTTTACGTTAAGGAGTGGAAGTTATGGAATTAAAAGAACCTCTGATTTTCGAAAACAAGATTTACGGGGTATGCACTGCAGTTTAGAAAGAATCCGGACGAGAGTGATTATATAGAGGGACTTTCTTTTGAAAAGGTATATCGTATCTATCAATTTGATGAAAACCTGCGAGATGTTCTTAGAAAATATCTGGAGATTGCCGAAGTTTATTATAGAACGCAAATATCATATGGCTTTTCAACAATTAAATGTATTAATCAGCCTTATGATCAACATTATGATGAAAACAATTTTTATAATAAAAAAGGATACAACGAAGTTATGGAAAGCTTCAAAAAAGAAAAAAATTATTATAAGGACAGTTTGATAGTAAAACATCATAAGCTCAAATATGACAGTAAGATGCCATTGTGGGTAATTGTTGAATTAATGTCATTCTCCAACACTTCAAAGTTATATAGCTCGATGTATATTTCCGAAAAAAAGAAAATTGCAGATGCCGTTGGAGTAAGCTACGCAACATTGGAAAATCATTTGCATTGTCTTTCTGTGTTGAGAAATAAATGTGCTCATGCAGCAAGACTGTATAATACGCAATTCAATCCTCCTGCAAGGTTTACAACACAATTTTTGAAAAAATACCCAGTGGTAAAAAATAATTCACTATTTGCTTATGTTTTGGTATTGCTGAAGAGGTTACCAAACAAAAAGATGAAGTTGGAAATGCTGAATGCTGTGCAGATAGTTATCGAAGAGTTTCAGGAGGACGTAGATTTATCATTGATAGGTTTTCCAGAGAATTACATGTCCCTATTAAAAAATAATGTTACTTGTTAAAAGACATATCATATACCTAAAGCTCCCCAAATACCCTAAACTGTTTAATATTGACAAAATCTACATCAAAAAATTATAGAGAAAATCAGTTGTAATTTTTTCCGTTTTTGAGTATAATAATTGTATCCTGAAATGTGCGATAACTCTTGTCATTTTGAACCTACATTTACTTTAAACGGGATTCTTATATTGGAGCATGGATGTCAAGCCTTCATTGCGCAGAGGAAGGCAGAAGTGCTGCCTGCGGTTGCCCACCTAGCTTTGCTAGGAGTCAAAATACAAGAACCGGCATTTTGGGTTACAAATGAAAAACAGTCCTTTCGGGCTGTTTTTTATATGATAAGAAAAAAATAAGGATAAGGGAAAAGCTGTGAATCGAAAAAAGAAACTTATTTGTCAGTTAGTGGGATTTATATTTTTAATTGGGATTATGATTGTTGGCACGGTTACGATTCTGAATCGGATATCAGGCACACAGGTGGAAGGTACATATGTAAAAAAGAAGGATGCGGCTGTTCTCATTAAGGAACTGGCAGATCCCTCCCTCTTAAAACATTTGGAAGAACTGGAAGGAGAAGAAGGAAGCCTTACCTATGGAGAATACGAAAAGCTGATAGATGTCTGGATGAAGGAGGATGACCGGCTTTCGGGCATTGGCAGGGAGTGGCTTGCCAGCCTTTCCACGAAATATAAAAAGAGACATTATCTGCTTAGAGAAGATTTTTTGGAATTTTATTTTCTGACGGCTGACCTGCTTGCTCCCCAATTGGAAATCAAACAGGAAGAGCTGATTTTTCTGTCGGCAGGAGAAAAGGTTCTGGATTTAGAAAAAAATCCCTTAAAGCCGGAACAGTTGCTGGCTGGTTCAAAGAATCTTTCTGATGTGCGCATTCTTAATTTACAAGAGGGGGAGGAAGGATTCCAATACAAAAATGAAGAAGATGGTATCAGTCAGATAACTGCCATTACTACGAAAGAAAAGCTGGTGCTTTTACTGGAAAAAAGCCCCGGAAGCATTACTTTGAAAAAGGCATGGATAAGCAGTAACCTGCCGGAGACGTTTTCTATTTTGTGGAAGGGATATGAGATTACTCTGGAAAAGGAAGGATTAGTCTATGAGGAAAGACAGGTTATAGGAGATGTGGCATTTGCAGAGGGAAGGCTTTCGGGCATTACACCCTACAATGAAAAAATAAACGGCAGGCTTTTAAGCATTAAAGATAATCAAATGGAAATCGAAGGCTATGGGAAGCTTTCTTACGAAGAAGACATTCAGGTTTATAAGCTTTATGGGGAAAGTGGGGCATTGCAGATTGCGGATTTGATGATTGGATATGAGTTTACGGATTTTGTGGTGGATGG
>CAMWWJ010000150.1 GCA_947177925.1 uncultured Lachnospiraceae bacterium | reverse complement strand
CGGAGTCCATGAAGAGATGGATGGAATGCATGAGGAAATGAAGGAAATCCGGAAAGACCTCAGCGGAGTCCATGAGGAGATGAATGGAATCCACGGAGAAAATAATGGAATGAATGAAGAAATCAAAGACATGAACAAAAAGGTAACATATATCTATCAGCTTGCATTAGACAATTACGGGCAGATAGAGGAAACAAAGACCCGAATCAAGCTTTTGGAAAAATAATCATTTTTCCCAATACTATTGATAATAGAAGAAAATCCTCAAAATCAATAAGCTTTTACCTACAATTGCTTATTATTTTGGGGATTTTTTATAGAAAAAGCATGTTAAGGGTGTTATAATAAAATAATTATAATCAAGAATGAAAAGAGGTATTATACAATGAATATTTTGGTAATTAACTGCGGCAGCTCTTCTTTAAAATACCAGCTGATTAACAGTAATTCTGAAGAAGTACTGGCAAAAGGACTTTGTGAAAGGATTGGCATTGAGGGAAGTGCCATTACCCACCAGCCAAAGAATGGGGAAAAGAAAACGGAACAGGTTACTATGAATAACCATACCGATGCTGTAAAATATGTGATTGAAAGATTAACAGATGAACAGGTTGGTGTAGTCAAATCCTTAGATGAGATTGAGGCAGTAGGACATCGTATTGTACATGGTGGAGAAAAGTTTGCAAGCAGTGTGGTAATTAACGAAATGGTCTTAAAGGCAATAGAAGAATGCAACGATCTGGCGCCTCTCCATAATCCGGCTAACCTGATTGGAATCAATTCCTGCAGGGAAATTATGCCGGAAGTTCCCATGGTGGCAGTATTTGATACAGCATTTCATCAAACCATGCCTAAAAAGGCATATCTTTATGGTCTTCCATATGAATATTATGAAGCATATAAGGTAAGAAGATATGGATTTCATGGAACAAGCCATGATTTTGTGTCAAAAAGAGCAGCAGAAATATTGGAAAAAGACAGAAAAGAACTAAAAATCATCGTATGCCATCTTGGAAATGGCGCATCCATTACTGCTGTAAAGGATGGAAACTCCATAGATACCTCTATGGGACTTACTCCTTTGGAGGGATTGATTATGGGAACCCGTTCCGGTGATTTGGATCCTGCTATTATCAGCTTCCTTTGTGAAAGAGAAAATAAAACTGCTGCAGAAATCATAGAGGTCTGCAATAAAAAGTCGGGGGTCCTGGGTTTGTCAAAAGGTCTTTCCAGTGATTTCAGGGATTTGGGGCAGGCAGCAGAGGAAGGCAGCGAATCAGCAAAAACAGCTTTAGAGACATATAGCTATCGGGTTGCAAAATATGTAGGAGCCTATGTGGCTGCTATGAATGGAGTGGATATTATTGCTTTTACGGCAGGCGTAGGAGAAAATAACGGAAGTGTAAGAGCAGCTATTTTAAGCTACTTAGGTTATTTGGGAGTCGAACTGGATGAAGAAAAAAATGCCATAAGAGGTGAAGAAGTAATTATTTCAAAACCTGGTTCTAAGGTAACAGCCATGGTAGTTCCAACCAATGAAGAGCTTGCCATTGCAAGGGAAACTGCAAGATTGACAAAATAAGAGGAAACTGCAGATGAAAAATCGGATATTAAGATATATGGAGTATGTGGATAACATTCTTGAAAAAAATGAAACAGAGCTTTCCTATGAGGAAATTCTACAGGAGCATATGGTTCAGATACAATTTTTCAGCCATGAAAGGCTGATACATCTTTTAGTAACTATTACCTTTGCCCTGCTGACCTTTGGAACCTTTTTTCTGCTGGTATTATCATTTTCACCGGGACTTGTCTGTCTGTTTATTGCTCTGCTGGTTTTGCTGGTACCCTATATTATGCATTATTATTTATTAGAAAACGGCGTACAGAAAATGTACCAACAATATGACGGGCTGCTAAGACGTATTCGCAGCCGGCAATAAAGGATTGCTTTTCTTTTACAATGAGATAAAACATGAAATGTGTCTGAAAAGAAAGTAAAAATAAGGAAAAGGGAAGCATAATGGAAAATATAGAAGAAAAAGAGGAAAGCCAAAAGCTGATAGAACAGCTAAAATACAAAGTTTTCTATAAAAAAAGAGATTTGGAATTTGCCATAACAAACAATGCCTCCGAACATAGGGATTTAGAAAAGAACCTGAATTTATGCAGTTTGGGATTTAAAATTTCTTTTGCTTTATTTATATGTCTGCTTATTATAGGAAGAATTTTTCTGTCTCTTATTGGGATTGGAAATACATTTGTAAATTCAGCATTTGGTCTCATATATCTGATCTGCGGGGTCTTTTACTTTGGAGTGATGCTGGCCCTGTTTATAAAAGTCGTAGATTCTTTTTGGCTTTGGCTTGAAAACTCTGATACGAAAAGGGGAAAATCTTATTGTGAGAAAAAAGGATTATTTACCTTGTCTATGAGGCAGGCAGAATGTGCAAGATTGTTGGTCAGGTATCATAGCGATATGAAAGTCTTGGATGAAATAGAAAAAAAAATGGAAGGTCAGACTACAACTGGTCAGCTTGTGGAATGGATTAATCAGGTAGAGGCCATAGAAATCCAGCCGGAGACGAAAAGGACACCATCCAAGCAGGAAGGGAAATGGAAGCGTACGGCTATTTCCGTTATCCTTTTTCTTTTCCTGTTTAACGTTTTGTTTTAATAGGGGGATACAAAAGAATCTTAAAAATGTGAAAACTTTCTAAAAAATCAAAAAATCTTCTTGTTATTAAAAAATAAGCTCATATAATAAGTAATTAGCCAATTGATGATTGGTAATTTAAGTAAGGAGAAAACCTATGATTAAAGTTTTAAAGTTTGCAAAAAAATCATGGTATGTAATGATTATCATTTTGCTATTACTTTTTATTCAGGCTAATTGCGATCTTGCCCTGCCAGAATACACTTCTGATATTGTGGATGTTGGTATTCAGTCAAAGGGTATTGAAAGCCCGGTGCCGGAAAAAATGCGAGAGGAAACCTTTGAACAATTGGTTCTTTTTATGAATCAGGAGGAAGAAGAGCTGTTTCGGACCAGCTATAGAAAAAACGGTACTATTTATGAGCTGGCGGCTGCCTGTGAAGAAGACCATAAGGGAGCAAAAAAAGACGGTATTACATATATTTCGGAAGAAGAGTATGAAAAATTCCAGCAGATGCTGATTGAAAAGGAAACCATACTTTCCATGCTCTCTTCCAAAGGAGAAGAAGCGGACGCCATGAAGTCCCAAATGCTTTCTCAGATGGGGCTTCCTGCGGATACCGAGTTGATTACGGCATTTTCCATGCTTCCGAAAGAAACGGTGCTGGAAATCTGTGATGGGATTTCGGAAAAAATGGAAGACATGTCCGACCTGATTGGGGAATCCACTGCCATAGCTTTTGTTTGTGCTGAATACGAAGCAATGGGCATGGATGTGGATAAAATGCAGATGGATTATCTGAAAAGAAAAGGTTTGGAAATGCTTGGAATTGCAGTGTTAGGCATGGTGGTATCCATTATAGTAGCCTTTATATCCTCCAGGCTTGCAGCAAATGTGGCAAAGGATTTAAGAAATAAAGTATACAAGAAAGTAGTTTCTTTTTCCAATGGCGAGATGAACCAGTTTTCCACCTCTTCACTGATTACCAGATGTACCAATGATATTCAGCAGGTTCAGATGGTGCTTATCATGACCTTTAGAATCGTGCTGTATGCTCCGATTATGGGGATTGGCGGTATTGTAAAGGTTATTCGGACAGGAACCCATATGACATGGATCATTGCTGTGGCCGTGGTGACGGTGCTTTCTCTTGTAGGGATTCTTATGATCGTTGCCATGCCAAAGTTTAAAATAATGCAGACACTTGTGGACAGATTGAATTTAGTTTCCAGAGAAACCCTTACCGGTATTTCCGTTATTCGTGCATTTGGCAGGGAGAAATACGAGGAAGACCGTTTTGAGGATGCCAGCACGGATTTGATGAAAACCCAGTTGTTTACTCATCGTACCATGGCATTTATGATGCCTACCATGATGTTTATTATGAATGGAATTACCGTGTTGATCATATGGGTGGGAGCACATGGCATTGATATGGGAAATCTGCAGGTGGGAGATATGATGGCATTTATTACTTATACCATGCAGATCGTCATGTCATTCTTAATGATTACCATGGTTTCCGTTATGCTTCCGAGAGCGGCAGTTTCTGCAGTTCGTATCGATGAAGTATTAAATACGGAAACTCATATCAATAGTCCAAAGAAGCCTGAAAAATTAGAAGAGGCTGTAAAAGGTGTAGTAAGCTTTGAGCATGTATTTTTTGCGTATCCGGGTTCCAAAGAGGATGCTTTGGAGGATATTGATTTTACGGCTAACCCCGGAGAAACAACAGCGATTATCGGAAGTACCGGTTGTGGGAAATCCACTTTGGTCCAGCTTCTTCCAAGACTTTATGATGTGAAAGAAGGCGCTGTTAAAATTGACGGAATGGATATCCGTCAGTTAGACCTTGCTGACTTAAGGGATATGATTGGTTATGTGCCTCAAAAGGGCATTCTTTTTTCCGGTACGATAAAAAGCAACATTGGCTTTGGCAGAAAAGAGGTTTCCATGGAACAGATAGAGGAAGCCGCTGAAATTGCCCAGGCAAGTGAATTTATCATGGCAAAGCCGGATACGTTTGAAGAGCATATTGCCCAGGGCGGCGGAAATGTTTCCGGCGGGCAGAAGCAGCGCCTTTCCATTGCCAGAGCCATTGCAAAGCAGCCGAAGATTTATGTGTTCGATGACAGCTTTTCCGCACTTGATTATAAGACGGATCAGATACTTAGAAAGGCTTTACATGAAAAAACAAAGGATGCCACTGTTATTATTGTAGCTCAAAGAATCAGTACGATTCTTCATGCAGACAAAATCCTTGTGCTGGATGATGGAAAAATCGTAGGGCAGGGTACTCATAAAGAACTGCTTGCAGAGAATGAAGTGTACCGCCAGATTGCAGCCAGCCAGTTGTCGGAGGCAGAAATGAATGCCAGTGCAGGAAAAGATGCCGGGAAGAAATCCGGTCAAAGGGATCATGGAAAAAAGGAGGTACAATAGCATGAGTGAAGAGAATAAGCAGAACGTTATGAGAAGACCTCCCAGAAGAGGTCCCGGACACGGACCTGGAGGCGGCATGATTCCGGGAGAAAAAGCAAAAAATTTCAAGGGAACCATGAAAAAGCTGATTCAGTATATGAGCAAGTATCATGCGGCCATTATCATTGTCATGATTTTTACTGTAGGCAGCACCGTATTTAATGTAATCGGTCCAAAGGTTTTAGGAAAGGCAACTACAGAGATTTTTAACGGTCTGATAGATAAAATCAACGGAGGCAGCGGAATTGATTTTGTAAAAATAGGCTGGATTTTAGTGGTGCTTTTAATCCTTTATGGAGTCAGTGCCCTATGTGGCTATGTGCAGGGCTATGTAATGTCGGGAATTTCCCAAAAAACAGCCTTCCGCATGAGAAAAGAAATTTCGGAAAAAATACACAGGCTGCCCATGAATTATTATGATAAAAAAACATATGGGGAAATTCTTTCCAGAATCACCAATGATGTGGATACACTGGGCATGAGTCTGAACCAGTCTATTACTCAATTGATCAGCAGTGTGGCAACTTTAATTGGCGTGTTCATTATGATGTTGAGCATCAGCCCTTTAATGACAGTGATCGCCCTGTTGATCCTGCCGGTTTCCGGAGGACTGATTGGTTTTATTATCAAGCATTCCCAAAAATACTTTGTAAAACAGCAGGAATATCTGGGCCATGTAAACGGCCAGGTAGAGGAGACCTTTGGAGGACATCAGGTAGTAAAGTTATTTGGTGCGGAGGAAACCTTTGAAAAGGAATTTGGCAGGGTAAATGAAGAGCTTTACGATTCTGCATGGAAGTCCCAGTTCTTTTCCGGTCTTGCCCAGCCCATTATGGGTTTTGTAGGGAACCTTGGCTATGTGGCGGTAGCGGTTATAGGCGGCTACCTGAATATTAAAGGGGTCATTGAGGTAGGAGATATCCAGTCCTTTATTCAATATGTAAGACAGTTTACCCAGCCCATTACCCAGATTGCCCAGGTATCCAACCAGCTTCAGTCCACGGCAGCGGCAGCAGAGCGTATTTTTGAATTTTTGGAAGAAGAGGAAGAAGAACAGTTTGCCAAAAACCATGCGCCCATACATGCTTCCGATTTAGTGGGAGATGTAACCTTTGAGCATGTAAAATTCGGCTACAATCCGGATAAAATCATCATTAACGACTTCTCGGCCAAGGTGAAACAGGGGCAGAAAATTGCCATTGTAGGACCTACCGGAGCAGGAAAGACCACCATGGTAAAACTGCTTATGCGTTTTTATGACGTGACGGATGGAGCCATCTTACTGGATGGACATAATATAAAGGATTTTGACAGAACGGAATTAAGGGAAGCCTTTGGAATGGTTCTTCAGGATACCTGGCTGTTTAAAGGCTCCATTATGGAAAACATCCGCTACGGCAGACTGGATGCCACAGACGAAGAGGTTATCGAAGCGGCAAAGGCAGCCCATGCTCACCGGTTTATCCAGACTCTTCCGGGAGGCTATGATATGGAGCTAAATGAAGAAGCCTCCAATGTTTCCCAGGGACAGAAGCAGCTTCTGACCATAGCAAGGGCTATTCTGGCAGATAACCGGGTGCTTATTTTGGATGAGGCTACCAGTAGCGTTGACACCAGAACGGAAGTCCGGATACAAAAGGCTATGGATAATTTGATGGAGGGCAGAACCAGCTTTATTATTGCACATCGTTTATCCACTATCCGGAATGCGGATTTGATTTTGGTTATGAAGGATGGGGATATTATTGAACAGGGCAGCCATGATGAATTGATGGAGCGCGGCGGGTTTTATTGTAATTTGTATAATTCTCAGTTTGAGGAGAGTGCGTAGGAAGGGTTGTAGGTAGGAAGTTTGAGGTTAAAAACGAAGTGTAAAGATTCGGTATAAAAAGTAAAATTGATTTTTTGAAAGTAATGTGATAGATGATAGCAAAAAGTCCCGGAATGAAAATTTTGGGGCTTTTTGTTTGTTTTAGTTGTATAATAGGGTTTGGTGTTGTATGATATAGGTAATTGAAAAATGCTTAAGTTGTGTGGACAATGATTTATGATTAATTGAAATGGGGAAAATAAAAGAACTTCCTGACTCAAGCATTTGTAAACAAACACCGTACAGGAAGCCCCTTTTTGTTTTGCAATGCACTTATGAGCAAAGCATCTATAAATAGACACCGGGCTTTTCAGCACATGATTGCTTATGTTGTTATGAGTGTATTATATAGGAAGTGTAAATAGTTGTAAATGTGAAATTTTGTTTTATGGTAATATTTTATAGTTTGAAGTTTTTATGGAAATATGTAGCAGGATGGTCTTTTCATATAGTACTGTAAAAAGTGGGAATGAAAACATTAAAAATTGTAAGTAGAAATTGGAATACAGGGAAGGATGGCAAAAGAAGTGAAGGTTGTGGAAGTAGCTGCGGCAATCATTCAGAAGGAAGATAAAATATTTGCAACCCGGAGAGGATATGGAGAGTTTAAAGGCATGTGGGAATTTCCGGGAGGTAAGGTTGAGCCGGGTGAGTCACCAGAGGAAGCGGTTGTAAGGGAGATTCGAGAGGAATTGGAGACGGAGATTTTGGTTGGTCGCTGTTTTGCGGAGGTAGATTATGATTATCCGGATTTTCATTTACATATGAAATGTTATTTGTGTTCTATAAAGTCGGGGGATTTAAAGCTTTTAGAGCATAGTGAGGCTAGGTGGCTGACGAGGGAGAGTTTGGAGTCGGTGGAGTGGCTGCCGGCGGATGTTGGGGTTATTGAGAGGTTGAAAGGTGAGAGATTGTAATGGAATTATGAAGCCTTTTGACTGTTACAGTTAGCAAGTAAAAAATTAAAGAGATATTAAATAAATTTTCTAATAAGTAAAAAGTTATACGTAGATTTTTGGAAAGATTATATAAAATTTGTTATAATG
>CAMWWJ010000149.1 GCA_947177925.1 uncultured Lachnospiraceae bacterium | reverse complement strand
GAATCCTCCGGATCCTTGCCGTAAGGGAACGTGGCACCTGCGCCAGTCAGCACGCCGCCCAACGCCTTGCACTTTGCAACAATATTCTTTGCGCAGCCCGGAAGGGAGTTAAAGGAGATGAAATATCCTCCTCTTGGCTTAATCCAGCTTCCGATTTCAAGTCCCGTAAGCTCCGTCTCCAATGTATCAAGCACTGCCTCAAACTTAGGACGGATTGAGCCTGCATGCAGCTTCATATGTTCGCGCAGGCCATCGATATCTTTAAAAAATCTTGAGTGTCTAAGCTGATTGATTTTATCGTGGCCTATGGTCTGGACGGTCATCTGGTTTATAATATGTTCAATATTGTTTAAGGAAGAAGCGATAGCTGATATACCGGATCCCGGGAAGCTGATCTTTGAGGTAGATGAAAATATGTAAACCATGTCCGGGTTTCCTGCCTTTTCACATTCCTCCAGTATATTCAATATCTCATCCTGCACATCTTCATACAGATGATGGATGCAGTAGGCATTGTCCCAATAGATGCGGAAATCCTCTGCCGCAGGTTTTAAATTAGCAAAACGCCTTACCACCTCATCCGAGTAGGAAATGCCGGTTGGATTGGAATACTTCGGCACACACCAAATGCCTTTGACAGAAGCATCGTTGTTTACATATTTCTCCACTAAATCCATATCCGGACCATCGTCATATAACGGAATATTTATCATCTCAATACCGAAAAACTCTGTTATTTTAAAATGCCTGTCGTATCCCGGAACAGGACACAAAAACGTTACCTTATCCAGTTTGCACCATGGGGTGGAACCATTTACTCCATGGGTCATAGAACGGGAAACCATGTCATACATAATATTCAGACTGGAATTGCCGCACACAATCACATTATCCTTTTGAACGGACATCATATCTGCCATCAGCTTCCTGCTCTCCCCAATCCCGTCCAGATCACCATAATTACGGGTATCATTACCGAGCAAAGTTGTCATGTCAGATTCACTGGTAATCACATCCAGCATCGGCATAGAAAATGCAAGCTGTGAAAATCCAGGCTTTCCTCTTGCCATATTGAGATTCAGACCCTGTCCTTCCAGTGTTTTATACTCCTCCTCCAGCGCTGCCTTCAATGTCAGCAGCTCATCTTTCGTCATATCCTTGTATGCCTTCATGTTATTGCCTCCATTTTTCCATTTTTTCTCATAATATAGACAGATTATATCACATTCAGGAAGTAAAGTCTATTATTGGAACTAAACATACCTCTGTGTGGATGTAACAGATGAAGTGAAGAGTTTATTGTTATCATATTGCAGTTTGAAAATTGCAGTTGTAAAAATTTGAACTTTTAAAGCAAATCGTTTACAATAAGACCATGTTGCGGTTTTATGTCAAGAGACAAATAGGAAGTTGTTGAAGAGGATTAGGATAAAGACATTATGAAACAGAAAAGATTATTGTTATTTACGATTGTTTTTGTTGGGCTACTGTTTTTTTGGGCGATATGGGAAGCTTTTCTGGTATGTATTGTTCCTCAAACCAGAGTGAGGTTTAAAAATTTTGAAGCATTTCGAGATAAGGCAAAAAGCGCTGTTTTTTCAATATCATTACCGGAATCCCAAGATAATATAAAATATTATTATCATGTAGAATGGTTTCAATATTTATCCGGATTTAGTGTTTCACTATCAGATGATGATTACAAACAGTTTATTGAAAGTTACATAGAAAAATCCGATAATGATTCCCATGAATTGTCAAAATACTTTTATCTGTATAACGAGAATGATGTTCAGTATGCAGAAGAAGATGTTCTTGTAAAGAATGGTATAACATTTACGAATCGTCTGTTGCTTGAGAATGAAGAAATGGAAGATTTTTATTATATTTTCGCGGAAAGAATTGAAGGTACACATGAATATTATACCTGCGTATTAGCCAATGACACAAATAACAGGATTATGGTACTGTCATTTCGAAATACGAATCCTCAATATGATAAGTAGTGGATAAAAATCAGGGATAATTTCATGAGTGCAAGAGAAGCCTTGGAATATAGTTTAATTGTTTGTAAAAAAATAAAAATTGTGTTGACAATAAGCGTTTTCGGGAGTAATATCAATAACAATTATTATGAGATTTATGAAAGGAATTAGAGCAATGCAGAATAGTTATAGATTTCCACAGCCAAATAATTATTATGTCAATCCCGTCTATTACTGGCAGTTGGGATTTATTGCTGATGGAAAAATATTGCATTGTGAGAATTGGAGTTCTCTATATGATGAATAAGTAACAGGTATAGAGAAAACTTTTCATAATAGGAATATAGCAAGGGATTTTTGCACCATCAGACGATAGAGATATTGTTTGGTGGTGTTTTTTTTCAAAAGGAGGAATGGATATGGAATTTGTTTTGGTAAACATGCAAGACACAGAAAAAGTATATAAACTGGTACAGGAGACAATAAAGTCGGTTTATCCTAAGTACTATTTGCAAGAAATTGTTGATATGTTTTGTGAGTTTCATAGTAGAGATAATATTATGCAGGATATTATGGAGGGAAATGTGTACATTTTGCTAGATGATGGAGAGCTAATTGGAACAGGGACCAAAAAGGAAAACCACATTACCAGAGTATATGTATTGCCGAAGTTTCAGAAAAAAGGATATGGAACTTTTATTATGAATCGTCTGGAAGAGCTGATAGGTAAAAATTATGATTATGCGGATATAGATGCTTCTTTGCCGGCGTGCAGACTATATGCACATTTAGGGTATCAAACGGTAGACCATGGAATTTGGGAATGTAAAAACAATGTAATACAGGTTTATGAAATTATGAAAAAGCAATTGGTAAATAAACCAATGGAGCAACTAAAATTAAGACCATATAAGCCAAAAGACGGAGAAGCGATAGTAAGCTGGATTAAAGATGAAAGGGCTCTTCGCAAATGGAGTTCTGACAGATACGGTGCGTATCCAATTACAGCAGAGGATATCAATTATAAATATTTGAAATGTAATGGAGATTGTGAGGAAGCGGATAATTTTTATCCCATGACTGCAGTAGACGAAAATGGTCCTGTTGGTCATTTGATACTGCGTTATACAAATGCAGAGAAGACAACAATTCGCCTTGGTTTTATTATTGTTGATGATAGTAAACGAGGTAGAGGTTACGGGAAAAGAATGATACAGATGGCAATCCGTTATGCGTTTGATATGTTGAAAGCTGAAAAAATCACATTGGGCGTGTTTGATAACAATCCTTCTGCGTATTATTGTTACAAAGCAGCGGGTTTCCGGGAAATTCCGATGGAGCAGGAATTGGTTTTCACGATACTTGGAGAAAAATGGAAATGTATAGAATTGGAGGTAAATAAGGAATGAATTATTTAGAAAACTATTATGCAAATTATGATGAAGAGGGGCGTTTAGCAAGTAATCATGGACAGGTAGAGTATTTAGCAACAATGAAATATATCCATGATGTTATAGGTTGTTCTGAAAAGAAGAAAATACTAGAGGTAGGAGCAGGAACCGGAAGATATAGCATCGCTTTGGCGCAGGAAGGTCATCAGGTGGATGCCTTGGAATATTCGACTCATAATTTAGAGATTATGAATTCAAAAATTGCAGGGATTCAAAATATAAAAACTCATTATGGGACGGCACTGGATTTATCAAGATTCGAGAAAGAATCCTTTGATATTACACTGGTGCTTGGACCTATGTACCATATGCATACGAATAAGGATAGAACTAATAATTTGCTTTAAGAAAGGAACAACATATGCTTGAATTACGAAAAATGAATTATAAAGATATAAAACAACAATGGGAATATGTTACTGCATTGCCGGCAGATGAAAATGGGCTGACCAATCCGTATGAGGGAGTATCTTATGAGGAATATGAGCGTGTGGTGTTGCCGGAGCTCATGATGCATGAAAAACCAATTAATATGCCGGATTGGTTTGTACCGGAAACATATTATTATTTGTGGGATGGGGACAAGCTTGTAGGAGAATATAGAATAAGACATTATCTATCGGAAGGCTTGAAAGTAGATGCTGGTCATATTGGATATAGTATTAAAAAGCAACATTCCGTCTTTTAAAGCTATTAGTAATAATGGTGCATACATAGTGGATGAAGATGAAACCCATTATTTTATGAGAGCGAAAAAATAATGTAATTAAATTATGATGAAGGAAAACATAATGGAATCAGGTAAAATGGAGTTGATCAGGATAGGTGCAGATGATGCAGAAGAACTATGGAAAATGCAAGTGGAGGCTTTTACTTCACTGTATGAAAAGTATCAGGATACAGATACCAGTCCAGCTACGGAGAAAATAGATAAGGTTCAGATGAGATTAAATCAGTCATTTACATATTTTTACTTTATTGTGGTTGATGGGGAAAAAGTAGGTGCAATACGCGTTGTTGACAAGAAAGAAGAAGGAAAGGCCAAAAGGATTTCTCCCATATTTATCATGGATCAACATAGAAATAATGGATACTCACAAAAGGCAATGAAATTGATCGAAGAGATTCATGGAATTTCGAATTGGGAGTTAGATACAATTTTACAAGAAGAGGGGAATTGCTATTTGTATGAAAAAATGGGATATCGGAAAACTGGAAGGATGGAAAAGATTAATGAAAGAATGACATTGGTGTTTTATAGAAAACTTTAACTTATGTTATTGTTAGGTTATGGTGAAATATCGTAAGTTGGTGTAAATTGGTGTAATTTTTTGGAGAGATGGTGTCAAAAGTGGTGTAGAAAAATGATGTATATGGGAGCGAGTTGTTTCTTGAGAAGGATTATCTGATGAAAATGTAACAAAATGAACAAAATAGGCAGTTGAATTTTTGAGAACCTCCGTTGGTTTTGGTGATATAGTTATCCTATTAAGTTAGGATGGAAATTAATTTACAAATATGATATAATAAAAAAGACCAAATTTTGTAATTGCGATGGACGTAAGAGAGGGTGGTGTTTTATGATATATATTCCTATGCTAAAAACGAGAGACGAAGAATTAAGGGTATTGAGGTCAATGAAGGAGCATTATTCTGATAAAATAATTCCCTTAATAGAAGTAATTTGTGAAAAATATCAGGTAAGATATATGACAGATGAAAATGGTGAATTTATTAGAGAAAAACATAAAACACAGTATAGAAAGGTTACAGGGAGCTTTCCCTTGTGTGTGTAAGAAAAGATGGAATGTATTTGGGGACGGATGCTCTTTCCAACATGTGTCGCTCAATAGCGAAGCATGTGAAGGGATTGGAACATTTCCACTTCCACTTATTAAGGCACACATTTACCAGTAACCTGTTAGTAAGCGGTGCACCGGCAAAGGATGTGCAGGAGCTGTTAGGACACTCGGCAGTAAGTACCACAATGAATATCTATGCCCACGCTACAAGGGAAGCCAAGAGGAATTCAGCAAGACTTTTGGATAAAGTAGCAGGGAACGATTAAAACGAATAAACACTTTTTCCCTTATAATTTCCTCACAAGGGAAAAAATAAGGAAAAAGTGCAAAATACATAAATGTTGATAGGCTGGGATGCCCGAAAATAAAAGAGAGTTGAGAGAAAAGGCAAGAAAATTTCAGTTTTTATGTCAGAGACAAATAGGAAGGTGGCGGATATGCTTAGGATGAAGATATTGAATGACAAAAGATATTCTGGAATGATATGGTCAATCGTATTAGGTGCTGTATTTTTAATTCTATCGCTGGGAGCTCACCATTTTTTAGATGGAACGCCTTGGTTTTTGTACAGCAGCATTCTTCGGCTTATATTTGGTTTCCTTGTTTTATTTATCATGAATAGGCTTTTTGGCAAATCAATCTGTGAGATTATGAGTTTTAAGAACTGGAAAAATGCATTGTTCTTAGGTTTAGGATTTATTATATATGCCACGTACTTTATCGCACTTGTAATCATAGGGACAAAAGCAGTTATAGGGTTAAGTTTAGGGCTTATTATCTCTCGGTTATTCTTGCAACAGTTAACAACAGGTTTTTGCGAAGAATTATGTACGAGAGCATTGGTAATTGAAGGATACTTTCATCAGGAGTGTAAGTCGCTTCGTGCTAAATCATTTTATGTAATCGCTAGTGCAATTATATTTGGATGTATTCACATTACAACTGGGTGGGATACCTATATCTTTGTATTTACAGCAATCGTTGGATTTTCGTTTGCAGTTGTTTATATCAAAACCCGGAATGTTGTAATACCTATGCTTCTTCATTTTGTATATGACATCTTTGCTAATTTTACTGATTACGTGGAATATAGTAGCTCGGCAATATTTAATGCTTTGAATACAGCATATTATGTGATGGTTGGTGTAATGCTCATTATCTCAATCTTTATGCTGGTGAAACCGGAAAAAAGCGCATAATTTTGACATATTATTAACAAAAAACAATTGATTCTATTTTGTTTTCATGTTAACATATACCTGTATTCTTCAAGATAAGAAGGTAAAGGATGCAATTTCGACAGTTGCCCTCTAGTACATAAGGAGGGTGGTGCCCATGAATACAATGGAAGTTTTGACTTTATTGTTGGTAATATTCACGGCATTGGCATACATAGATAACCGGCATAATAAGAAATAGCATCCTGGACCGTCCGAAGTTTAGGATGCTATTTCTATACATTTTTCACTGAGGGCATCAGATATTGTATCTGAGTACCTTGCTTATCTTGCATTATACACCGGGTGCCTGATTTTTTCAAGCACCCTTTTAAACAAGTTTGTGTCAACACTTAGTTGGCACAAACCTGTAGCAGAAACGAGATTGAAATGCATAAACCATACTAGGGAGGAGTGAAAATGAAAACTCTGTACACGGAACGAGAGAAAATGAGATATCTGAATGTCTGGTTCTTTGTGCATTTTATTTTATATGTAATGATGGATATCTATTATGATGGCTTTTATATTATGATTACAAAAAATCTTATGGTATTCATTCAGGTATTTTGTATGGTAGAAGTCATACTTTTATGTATATGGTATCCGCAAGAGTACAGGAAAAAGGAAGCACAAAAAAACGGACAAGTATATGAGGGAAGGATCACAGACATACAATTCAAAAAAAGGCCCCACATTGGTTTGGCAAGGACTTCACATATATACACGATGACAGTGGAATGTAATATTGATGGAGAGAAAAAATAATAGAGCTGGGAAATTATATGGAAAATCCAAGGGAATATGTTCCGAAAGATTATCGGTGTAAGGTGTTTTATTACAAAGGGAAATGCTATTTGGAGAATTTTTCTTTATGAAATGAAACTGCTCGGAAACAACAAATTTCAAGGAGAAAACGGGAACATGAATATAGTACCTTACTCAAATGAAAATGACTATATGTAAAAATCATGTGGATCTTGAGGTGGGAGAATGAAGTTAGAAACGGAAAGACTATATCTAAGAGAATTAACATTAGAAGATTTTCAGGCACTTTATGATATTTTAGCAGATTCTGATATTATGGCGCATTACCCGTATAAATTTGATGAAGATAGAGTGAGGAATTGGATTACGAGGAACATTGAGAGATACCAGATTTTGGGTTTCGGAATTTGGGCAGTTGTTTTGAAAGAAACTGGTGAAATGATAGGTGATTGCGGCATTACCATGCAAAATATCAATGGCAGCATCAAGCCTGAAAGCGGATATCATATTAACAAAAAACACCAAAGACAAGGTTATGCTAAAGAAGCAGCCCGAAAATGCCGGGATTGGGCATTCGAGAGTACGCCGTTTGGCAGCCTGTATTCTTATATGAAGAAAATGAATATTGCATCCTCTGCTACAGCAATCGCAAACGGAATGTGCAAGGTTGATGAATTTTTGGATGATGAAAGCGCAGCTACTGTGGTATATGCAATTACGAGAGACGAATGGAATTCGATTAAAAGATAAGAATAATCAGTGCATATAATTTCGGTATATTATTAACGAAAACCAATTGATTTTATTTTATTCCCATGTTAAAATATACCTGTATTTTTCAAGATAAGAAGGTAAAGGATGTAAATTCGACAGTTGCCCTCTAGTACATAAGGAGGGTGGTGCCCATGAATACAATGGAA
>CAMWWJ010000148.1 GCA_947177925.1 uncultured Lachnospiraceae bacterium | reverse complement strand
TGTTTAAGAGGAAAGAGGATTAAATAAAAACGGAATTTCAAACATTACAAGAAGTTATTTTAAAGTGGAAGGATACGGAAGATAAAGGAATTGGCTTTATAACTACAGAAAAGGAAAGAGAATTTGTTTCTTATAAAGAAGTATATCAGGAGGCTTGGGGATATCTTGGAGCATTAAATGAAAAAGGATTGAAGGAAAACGATAAACTTATTTTTCAATTAGATGACAATAAAAAGTTTGTTATAATGTTTTGGGCATGCATTTTGGGCAGGATAATACCTGTGCCGTTGGCTACAGTAAATTCAGAAGAATACATGAAAAAAATGTACAAAATAGGAAAAATCCTGAATAGTGCATATGCTTTATTCGAGGCAAATACAAAAGATTTGTTCATGGGCGTATCGAACAGAAACCCTGATGTGTATGGTGAGATGCAAGAAAATATCACATTTTTGGATTTTGAGCAACTTACAAAGGGGGATGGAGAAATAAAGAAATGCGACCCTAAAGATATAGCATTTATTCAGTTTACTTCTGGTTCAACCGGAAGTCCAAAGGGAGTAATGCTGAAGCATAGAAATCTTGTTGCAAATATAGATGCAATTTTATCTAAGACTGAAGTTACGGATAAGGACAGCAGCCTCAGTTGGATGCCGCTAAGTCATGATATGGGCTTGATTGGTTTCCATTTATCACCTTTTGCAAAGGGAATAAATCATTATATTATTCCAACGCATTCCTTTGTATTAAATCCTTTAATGTGGCTTAGAATTGCAACTGAGTATAAGGCAACCGTTCTATCTTCCCCCAACTTTGGATATATATACTACTTAAAAGCATATAGACGTAATAAGGAAGGGCATACACTTGATTTAAGTAACATACGAGTTATCTTTAATGGGGCAGAGCCTATTTCTGTAGATATATGCAACGAGTTTTTGGAAGAGATGTCTATCTTTGGATTAAGAAAAAATGCAATGTTTACCGTATATGGATTAGCAGAAGCATGTTTAGCGGTGGCATTTCCTAATGTGAATGATGAACTTAGATATGTTCAGGTAGACAGAAGACATTTAGGCAATGGAGAAAATGTAGTATTAGAGGATGGTCCTCTGTCTTTAAAATGTGTTATTGAAGGAAAAGCTGTAAAGCACTGTGAGATAGAAATAAGAGACGAATATGGAGCTGCATTGCTGGAAGACATTGTTGGATATATTTGCATCAAAGGAAAAAATGTTACAGAAGGTTTTATTAATGATAGCGAAAAAACAAAAGAAGTCATTGATGAGAACGGATGGTTAAATACAGGAGATTTAGGATTTTTACACAACGATGAATTGATAGTTACAGGAAGAGCGAAGGACATAATATTTGTAAATGGAGCAAATTATTATTCATCTGATCTTGAGAATATTATTGCAAAAATTGACGGTATTAAATCAGGAAAAATTGCTGTATGCGCATGCCAAACAGATGAAAGGGCAGATGATGATGTAGTTATTTTTCTTGCCCAAAAGATGAAGAAGGATATTTTGTTGGACAAGATTGAGCAAATAAAAACAATTTTGTGGATTGAAGCAGGTATCCCAGTGAATTATGTCATACCTGTAAAAACAATTCCTAAAACAACAAGTGGAAAAATCCAGCATTATAAGCTGGCTGAGCAGTATAGGAATCATGAATTTGATAATGTGATTGCTGACATAGAAGAAATAAAGGATGAACAACAAAAAAGAAAATCTGCAGGCGATTGTTATACAGAAACAGAGAAGACATTAGTTCAGATGTATAAGGAAATATTCCAGATTAAGGATATAAATATTGATGAGAATATTACTCATTACGGAGCAAATTCATTGTTGCTTACGCAGATATACGCAAGGGTGAATGAGGCCTTCTCAAAAGATATTTCCATTTCTAATATATATGAGTGCTATACGATTCGAAAAATGGCGAAGTTCATTGATGATCAGAAAGAATATATTCCGTATTCTGCCCAGATTGGTAGCGAAAACGTAAATAGTATTCACAAGCATAGATATCAGTTTAATAAAACTACCGGAAATATATTGGATAATTTGGAAGGAAAGAAATATCCAAAGTATTTGTATTTGCTTGCGTGCTATTACGAAAATTGGATGGAATGTTTGAATGATAATGATGAAATAAAAGTGTTTATTTCATTTGATGAATGGGATTATTTTGATCAGATCTGCATAAAGAACAGAGAGTATGAAGATTTGGAAGAGTTTATGGAACAATTGGAAAAGAGCGTTAGAGAGTGCTCTGGTCATATGGAATTTTCACGACTGGATGATGAGTTAAAAGTGAAAAAAGAAGGTGCCATTTATTTAGGATTTGGATGCTGGAATAAAAAGATTACTGGAGAAATAAAGGATTTCTTTGATCACTTTATGTACTTTGATTCAGACACAATAGAAGGAAGATCTTATTCACCTTATTTTGATCAGAAAAGAAGTTTAGAAATTATGGACAGTGTAGTTGATTTGGCATTGCAGATATGAGGCTGAGGAAAAGGTATGGAAAAGTATGCAGTTATATTCCCGGGACAAGGGGTACAGTTTTCGGGAATGGGAAAGAACATATATGAAAAATACGGAAAAATCCGCGAAATCTATAAGCTTGCTGGGAAGATATTGGATGTAGATATAAAAAATATCTGCTTTAATGGAACACAAGAGGAACTACGGCTGACCCAGAATGCACAGCCAGCCATATTGTTAACCAGTTATGCTTCTTATTTAGCAATGCTTGAAGAAATTCAGTGCAAACCAACTATCATGATGGGACATAGTTTGGGAGAAATTACAGCATTATTGGCAGCCGGAATCATGAAATTTGAAGATGCACTTGGCTTGGTAAAGGCAAGAGCCATGGCTATGGACAGGGCAGTAGAAATGATGCCTGGAGCTATGTGCGCAGTAATGACACCTAATATAGAAAAGATTGAAACTGTTTGCAAGAAAATCAAGAAGAGCGGAGATTATGTAGAAATTGCAAACTATAATACCTTGTACCAAACAGTAATTTCTGGCACAGAAACAGCTATCATAAAAGCTTCCGAAATATTTAATACGTACAATATCAGATGTGTAAGGCTGAATGTTCAAGGAGCTTTCCACAGTAAGCTGATGGAATCGGCGGTTGAAGAGTTGGTTGCGACAGCAAATCAAATCTCATTTAAAGAAAGTGATATTGATGTAATTTCAAATGTGAATACAGAGTATTACTCTAAAATAGAAAATATTCCTGATAATATTGGCAAACAGATTATCAGCCCTGTTTGCTGGACACATGGCCTCGAGAAAATAAAGCTGGAAGGAATAACGAATATCATAGATGTTGGCCCTGGAAATGTTGTAGCCAATATGGTCAGAAAACAGGAATGGTTCAAAAACGTCATGTCTGTAAAAGAGAATGAGGCGGAAATCATAAGGCTATTTCGTGAACCTAAAAAAAAGAACTTGGTAAAGAAATGTCTGGCATTGGCTGTGTGTACTCCGAATTTTAATAGTGATGCAGCAGAATATCAATCTGGGGTTATTCTTCCCTATAAAAAATTGTCTGAATTAAATGAAAAACTTTTAAAAGAAAATAGGAGTGCAAGCAAACAGGAGGAGGCTGAGGCAGTCAAGCTTATAAGCACTATTTTTGACACAAAAAAGATTACAAATGATGAAAGAAATAGAAGAATGTCTGAAATAGAAGAATGCATAAACTATTAAAGAGAGTGTGAACGAATAATGATAAAGGGATTTAAAAGCAGTAAGGGAAATAAGGATTTTGTAGTAAAAATCGACAATGAAGAAGATATAGCCATAGTTGGTATGAATATTGAATTGAATGGGATTGATAATCAGGATGCTTATTGGGATGCATTATTAGGTGGAAAAGAGCTTAGCAGTCATTTAAGCAGAGAGAGAAAAGAAATTGTATGTGATTATGATCAATCTGTTAATACAGATGAGATTATTGGTAATTATTTGGACAAAATAGATGAATTTGACCCCGCATACTTTGGAATAGCACCAAGAGAAGCTGAACTCATGAACCCTGTACAAAGAAGAATTCTTCATTCCGTAAGAGGATTGTTTGATAATTCAGGGTACAAAAAAAATGATGTGTATGGTGAGAATATTGGTGTATTTTTAGGAATGATATCTGATGTTGGGCAAAATAAATACCGGGAGATCATTCAAAAGAATGGAGAGTCTGAAAGCTTGCAATTTGCAGCCATGGGTAATTTAGGCTCTGTCTGTGCAGGCAGAGTGTCTTATTTTTGGAATTTTACCGGACCGTGTATTTCTATAGATACGGCATGCTCATCGTCTTTGGTTGCTGTACAGGCAGCATGCAACGCTATTAAGAGAGGGGAATGTTCCGGTGCGGTTGTTGCAAGTGCCAATATTGATATCATCCCGGGTATAAATGACGTGACCTTAGGATTTGAATCCAAATCAAGTCACACACGACCTTTTGCAGAAAATGCTGATGGAACATCATATGGAGAAGGTGTTATTTCAGTTTATTTAAAGCCTCTCTCCAAAGCTGTAAGTGATAAAGACTCTATATATGCAGTTATAAAAGGTGGTGCAGTTAATCAGGATGGACGTTCAATAGGATTAACTGTGCCTAATTCCAGTGCACAGTCAAGAGTAATTAGAAAAGCATGGGAGAATTCCGGAATAAAACCTGAAAACATCACTTATATAGAAGCACATGGAACAGGAACTTTGATAGGGGATCCAATGGAAGTAAGCGGAATAAATACAGCCTTTCAACAATATTGTGATTTAAAAAAGGTATGTTCCATCGGCTCGGTAAAGGGAAATATAGGTCATTTATATGCTGCTGCTGGACTGGCAGGCCTTGTAAAATGTGCTTTGATATCAAAAAAGAGAATAGTTCCGCCGCTTATCAATTATGAAGTGGGTAATAAAAAGATTGATTTTGACAATAGTTATGTTTTTGTGTCTAAAGAGCCAATTAAATGTAATAATGAAAAAATTATATGTGGTATTAGCTCATTTGGCTTAAGTGGAACAAATTGCCATGTCATTTTGGAGGAATATCAGAACTCAGAAGTTGAAGAAAATGCAAGATACCCATTTGTTATTACTGGAAATAGTAAGAACAAGCTGCAACTTGAAGCGAAAAAAATATCTGAATATTTAAAGGATAACGAGGATATTTCATATCAGGATGTTTGCTTTACCTCCTGTGTGGGAAGAAACCATTTGGAATTTGGGAAAATTGCATGGGTGTCTTCTGTTAAGGAAATTGAAGAATTTTTGCTGCATATTTTAGAAGATGAAATTGATGAGACAGGCTGTTCGTCAGAAGAAATTGCAATATGCGAGAAGTTTTTAAAGAATGAAAATGTTGAATGGGACAAAGTATTTGCAAATGCCAATGTGAAGAGAATATATATGCCTGGACATGTATATGACTCAAACAAATATTGGGTGGGTGGTCTGGACCATGAATCTAATATTTCTGTATGTACAAATAAATGGGTTGAGAGCAAATGTGAGGGGGATGTCAATACTTCAAAAAATCGAATGGTTGTCAGATTTGATAATGCTGAGCTGCCGGATATTTTCCGTCAGAAACAGGATCAGGTTAATATATTAGACTTATCATCAGTAGATAAAGTAGAGGACTGTACTGAGAAGATAATAAATACTGCAGAAGGTAAAAATGTATCTGAAGTGATTCTTTACTATGATAAAACCAACCTATGTGAGAATTCTCAAGATGAATGTGTAAAAAGTAGAAATATCACTTTGCAATTATTGTTTGCTCTATGTAAAAGTTATCATCAGAAGTATTGTGTTTTTGATGTAGTACTAATGTATAGAGAGCCTGCCACTGAGGAGAATGTGACTGAGTTGGAACCTTTACTCGAAGCAATTATGGGCTTTTCCAAGTCAGTAAACAAGGAATTCGGAAGGATAGCTATTAGAACAATTGCTTTTAATGATAGGACAGCAGAAGAAATAATAAATAAAGAATTGAATAGAAAGGAAAAAGAAGAAGTTGTTCTTTATCTGAATGGAATCAGATATGTTCGGGAACTTAACGCAGTTGAGTTAAATCAGGAACAGGAAAGAAATTTTCAGGTAATGGATGATGATGCTTATGTTATTTCAGGTGGATATGGTGGAATTGGACTTGAAATAGCAAGAAAGCTGTCAGAAAAAGCAAAATGTAATCTGTTTTTGCAGGTTCGAAAAAATGTTGAGGAATATTCTGCAGAAAAGCAGGAAATGATTATGAAAGTAATCAATGAGATAAAGGACAATGGTTCACAGATTAATGTTGTATGCGGAGATATTTCCGATGAGAATACTTTAAAAGATTTCACCAAAGTATCTAGGGAAAATAATGTTAAGATAAAATGCATATTCCATTGTGCTGGAAATCCCGGAAAGGGATTTCTTAAAGATAAATCAACGGATGGATTTAATAATGTGATTTCTCCTAAAGTGGCCGGAACATGGAATCTGATACAGTTTAAGGAAAGAGAAAAAGTACCATACCTTGTTTGCTTTTCTTCCGAAGCATCTGTATTGGCTTTACCAGGTCAAAGTGACTATACTGCAGCCAATTGCTACATGAATGGTTGCAGCAAAAAGTATGAGAATGTTATTACTATCTGCTGGCCTGCATGGAAAGAAGTTGGGATGGCTAAAAACAATGGCTTTAAAGAGAGTATATTGTTTAAGCATATTTCAGTAAAGGATGGAATAGATACTTTATTTAGCATACTTGAAAGAAAAGTGGACTTTGCTATTGTAGGTGAGTTTACAGGCGGATCATTAATTTCCGGGTTATTTCAGCTAAGAATGTCAAAGGAAGTAAGTGAAAGAATACAAAATGAAGACTTGGAGACTAACCAAGGGAAAGGATTTTTCGTTAATCTGGCAGGAAAGGAAGATAATTCATACACCGAAAATGAAAAGAAAATAGCAGGTGTGTGGGGAGAAGTTTTAGGATTACATACCATAAATATAAATGATAATTTTTATATGTTGGGTGGTGATTCCATACAAGCTGTCAAGATTGTAAAAGTATGTCTGGAAAGATATGGAATGTCTCTGTCTATCAGCGATATGATGCAGGTACCTACCGTGTATGAGATAGCAAAGGCGCTTGATAATAAAGAAGAGACAATCGTTGAAAAAACAGAAATTGATGTTCAAAGAGACAATCATTTAATGGCTTCAG
This sequence comes from uncultured Lachnospiraceae bacterium, assembly GCA_947177925.1. Lineage (GTDB taxonomy): Bacteria > Bacillota > Clostridia > Lachnospirales > Lachnospiraceae > RGIG3040. The sequence continues at coordinate 909 of CAMWWJ010000148.1, read as the reverse complement.
ATTCACAGAAAAGAATCTATTTGGCAACAATCATGAATGGGGAAGACACGGTTGCTTACAATCTTCCTAAGCTACTTAAAATATCAAGAAATATTGATGGGAAAAGGCTTGAGGCTGCTTTTAATGTTATAATCCAAAGACATGAAATACTAAGAACGACCCTCGCAAGTGAGAGTGGCGATTTGGTTCAGGTAATTCATCCTGAATTAGCGATAAAAATCAAAGAGTCTTCCATTAAAAAAGATGAATTAAATGAATATATCAATCAGTGTATCAGACCATTTGATGTGAGTACCTTGCCATTGATCAGATCTGAAATTATCAGAACAGAATGCGATACGTACATATTTACCGATATGCATCATATTATTGTGGATGGAATGTCTGCAGTAATAATGGTGAAGGAGCTTTTGTCCTTGTATCACGGTATGGAATTGCCAAAACTCAAATATCAATATAAGGATTATGTGACTTGGTATGACAAATCAAAAGCAGACAATTATTTTGATGAGGCCAGGAAATATTGGAAGCAAAAATTGCATGGAGATCTGGTGCCAATCAGCCTTAGCCATGTAAGTGGAACAAAGCTGACAAATGTAGGAAAAGAATTGATATTTGAGTTACCTGAGAATATCAAAAATAAGATAGAAAAGTTTGCAATTGCTCATGGTGGAACAACCAATATGATAATGCTTATGGCCTTATTCATTTTGATATACAGATATGCAAACCAGGAAGATGTTACAGTTGGAACTCCAGTATCAGGAAGAAAAAATGAACTTTTTGATGATAATATTGGTTCATTTATCAACATAATACCTTTAAGGATTAAAATAAATGAAGGAAATTCCATAGGGGATACATTTGAAGAAATCAAAAAAACCGTAATAGATGCGATAGAATATCAGG
>CAMWWJ010000147.1 GCA_947177925.1 uncultured Lachnospiraceae bacterium | reverse complement strand
ACGATATGGGCGAACAAATTGCCATAGGGATAATCTCTTGTTTCATTTCCGCCATTTCCTACCAGAGTCTGAGCCAGAACCTCACCGTTTCTATCCAGAATCTTTCCTCTGATATTCTTACTTGCCAGTAGCTCCTGTCTTGGATTATAGGAGTTGTTAATAGTCGTTTCACTGTCTGCCACCACAAAATAAACAATATTTCCCATCATGGCAAGCATAAGAAATACAAAGAAATATGTTACGAACATAGTTTCTCTGTTCCGTCTTCTTTTCTTTTTTCTGACAGATGCCTCTGCTTCATTCAACTCCTGATTATTCTTCCTTTTTCCCATCTTTCCCTCCTTCTTTGGAACGTATGGTGTACAGTCCCTGAATAATGGAAAACATAACAATTGTAGTCAGAACACTGCTTCCTCCATAGCTTACAAGCGGAAGCGTCACTCCGGTCAAAGGGATAAATCTTGTGCCGCCGCCAATGGTTAAAAACACTTGAAAAATATAAGTAATGCTCAATCCCACCGCTATATAACGATAAAACTCGTCTCTAATCTTCATAGAAATATTCATGAACATCAAAAAGCAGCTAATGCATACTAAAATCAGGCATAAAGCAAAGATGACCCCCATTTCTTCCGCAATGGCGGAAAAAATAAAATCAGCCTCCACATAAGGGATGGAAGTCGGATCTCCCTGATAAATCCCCATTCCAAACCAGCCGCCGGTTCCGATTGCAAAAAGCGACTGCGAAATCTGATAGCCCAGGGTATCTATATACTGGAAAGGCTCCTGCCATCCAAGCACCCGGTTCCTTACATGTCCAAATAACTGATAGGCTATAAAAGCGGCAGCCGACCCGCCTCCGATTCCAAGCAGCAGATACAGATAATTTTTTGTGGCAATGAAAACCATAACCACATATACCACAAAGAAAATCAAGGCACTTCCCAAATCCTTGGATATAACCAGAATGATCACATGGATTCCTGCCGCACCCGATGAAACTAAAATCTGCATAATATCTTTTGAGGCAGTCAACAGTCCCGCAATAAAAAACACGAAAATGATTTTTACGAATTCAGAAGGCTGAAATGTATACCCAAACAGCGAATAGGAAATCTTGGAACCGTTCGTAACTGCTCCCAGGACCATAACGATCAAAAGCGCTCCCGCTCCCACAAGCCCGTAAATCCATGTAAGCTGCTTTAAGAACTTGAACTTTTTTAAGAAAAAGGGAATGAGCAGTCCAATCACAAGAGAAACTGCCACTATCTTAAACTGTTTCACGGACTTTTCATAGGACAATCTTGTAAGCATCACAAAGCTGGTTGCCAGCAGCATGCACATATTGTTGATGATCAGACGATTTGCTTCTTTGTACAGCACTCTGAATAATGCAATGGTAGCAAATAAGGTAATCTGCTGAAACCCATAAAAAATAATATAAGTAATGTCGCTTGTTTCCAGACAGATTGCGGCAAATCCCATAAAATGCACTAAAAACATACAGATGATCTGCCTTGTATAAATGCCGTTTCTGTCCTCTTCATTGTTATAGCGAAAAACAGCAAAGCACTCATAGGTATAAATCGCCATTACAATCGCCATTACATATTTAGATAAGTCCGATATTACATGTGCCATAAGTCCACCTATTCAACACCCTTTCCAAAATGTCCTTTCGTAAATTCTGAAAAAGGCTGTTGTCTTTTTTCTTTTTTTCTGAAATACTGCAGCCGTTCCATGGTCTGCTCTTTTGTTTCTATCGTAAAATCCATCCGGAAACGGAAAACCCCCATTTGTTTCAAAACATCTATTTCTTTATGGAGGGAATAAGGGATGCTGTTGTATATCGTATTTTCACACCGATCACAGTGCACCAGAACAGGAAGGTTCTTTTTGTAACGGTCCTTTAAGAAAACCATATTCTCTTTACCGTTGCAATAGCTTCCATTTCCTGTTGTCTTTAAAATACAACCTGCACTTTCCATAAGAGGAATATAACTGTATACAATACATTCCCCTGCAAAATCAGGCTCTTTCCTCAACATGCCGATCATCTCATGCCTGCTCCATTCATAGGGCATACATATGTTAGAAAGCCCCTGTTCCTTTAAAAAGCCATAGGCTTCCCTATTAAAACAATAAAGGGAATAATCTCCATAAAGGGCTTTGTCGGGATGATTTTCTTTCAAATATTCCAACAATTCCAGATTGCCTGTTAGAAAAGACGAAAACATGCACATCTCCGGCCTGTTTAGTATATGCTCTTTTAAGCCCTTTAACGTATTTCTCCGCACTACCCTTGGAAATGCAACGGAAAGCTCCACTCCTTTTTCCCTGAACTGTTCCAAAAAAGGCAGAATATTCTTTTTCATCCGGAACAAATCCGAGGAAATGGATAGCTTTTTAATCTGCAGGCACTGTTTTTCTCCGTCCCTTTCCTGCTCATTAAAAAAATCCATCACAGCCACTAACTGTTCGTAATTGGAAACTACAATATGATAAGTTTCTGTTGGATAAATTTCCTTTTCTATGCAGTCCTTTCTTTTGATTTCCTGTTTCCCTGCCGTTTCCTCCGCCTGTCCCATGCTGTTGCCGCTTCTTCGAAAAGGCTCTGACAGCTTAAAAGAAAGCTCTTTTAATGCCAGCCTTCTTAAATCATTTAATTCTTTTACAGAAATAAAACAACTGCCTTCCAGTAAGATTTCAAGACTCTTAAAAATAAAAGGAGTTCCTCCGGTTTTTTGTATCTGCTTTTTCACTGCTTCTTCATCCACAGGTCTGTTGGAGGCAGTCTGCACCAGGCTCCCCTTTACGCAAATAGATGTGCCTGCTTTCGTTTTTATAAAAAGCTCTGCTGGTTGTCCTTCTTTTAAAAGTATATGTCCCTCTATAGGAAGCTTACCCGGTTCCTTTAAAAAGGATGAGGAGATTTCTTCTAATTCTTCTTTGCCTCCTGTCTGATAACAGGGCTTTAAAAGCGTAACCATGGAAGAACCATTGTGCTTTTCAAAATATCCCTTTTCCAAATCACTTCTTATATAAAGCTTTTTTAAAAGCTCCATATCTTTTTCTTCAATCTGGAAGCCTTCCCTGACATTTCCACCGTTCTGATAGTACCTGTCAATATATTTTCTGTAAATCGAAGTGACTCCGGCCACATATTCCGGGCTTTTCATCCTCCCTTCTATTTTAAAGGAATCAATCCCTGCTTCTATCAGCCTTGGCAAAAGGGATATGGCACATAAATCCTTCAGACTTAATAAATATTGCTCCTTCTGCCGATTGATTTGTTTTCCCTGATAATAAGCATCGTAAGGAAGCCTGCAGGGACCGGCACATCTTCCGCGGTTTCCGCTTCTGCCTCCTAACATGCTGCTGAACAGGCATTGTCCGGAATAAGCATAACACATGGCGCCATGGATAAATACTTCCAGCTCCATGTCCACATGATCTTTGATTTCCTTTATTTCCTCTATCGAAAGTTCTCTTGCAGGAACGATTCGGCATACTCCGTATTTTTTTAGCAGCAGTGCCCCTTCCTTTCCTGTAATGGTCATCTGTGTGCTGGCATGCAGCTCCAAATCCGGAAACTGCTTTTTAAAAAGCGACAGCACTCCAAAGTCCTGAATGATCACTCCGTCAAGTCCCGCCTCATAAAAAGGCCTTACATAATCTACAGCCTGCAACAGCTCTTCTTCCTTTAGCAGCGTATTCAGCGTAAGATATACTTTTTTGTGAAAAAGATGGGCATAATCAATTGCCTCTAACAGCTCTTCTTTATTGAAATTATCCGCATAGGCTCTGGCACCGAACTTGTCCCCACCTAAATAAACAGCATCCGCACCTGCATTCATGGCTGCATAAAAGCATTGAAGATTGCCTGCAGGAGCTAATAGTTCCACTTGTTTTTTCATATTGCACCTATAAGAAAAAGCTGTCGGTAAGACAGCCAATTCATACTATTTTTTCAGTTGCTTGAATTCCTTTTCCATGGTTTCCATTTTAATCTGATAGGAAATCAATTCATGCTTTAAGTCATAAATCTCCTTTTCCTTCTTCTCAATATCCTCTTCTAATAAGGAAATCTGCTTTTTTGCTTTAAAATAATCATCCGCAATATTTAACTGAAGAAGTACTCCCTGAGTATCCAATGATTGTCTGCGAAATCCGTCAATTTTATTATATTCTGTAACCTTATTATTTATGTATAAAGCAACCTTCTGTAAGTATTCCTCGCTTTCGTATCCGCTTAAGGTGAATACTTTTCCACCGATAATCACTTCAGTATCTGTTTTTGTTGCCATAACTCCACCCCTTAATATGCTCCCTGACACAAGATATGCCACAGACTTGATTCTTTTATACTACATCTATTATAGCAAAAAAACATAAGAAAACAATACTTTTTGGTGAAATTTATGGAATCATAAGAAATTAACTCTCTTCATAGGAAAGCCCAAAGTGGACATATGCCTCTTTTGTAGCCACTCTTCCTCTTGGCGTTCTGTTAATCAATCCGTTTTTGATCAGATACGGCTCATATACATCTTCGATCGTACCTGCATCCTCTCCGATGGCGGCTGCCAGTGTATCCAGACCTACCGGTCCTCCGTTAAATTTATAAATCATGGTTTTCAGCATATTCTGATCCACATGGTCAAGACCAAGCTTATCCACATCTAAAAGGTCCAGCGCAGTAGCCGCCACCTCTTTTGTAATGATGCCGTCGTACTTAACCTGGGCAAAATCCCGTACTCTTTTTAAAATCCGGTTGGCAAGCCTTGGGGTACCCCTGCTCCTTTTTGCCAGCTCCACAGCCCCGTCCTTTTCGATTTCCACTTTGAGGATTGCCGCAGAATGAAGAATAATCTGAGTAAGCTCTGCTACCGAATAAAATTCCAGCCTGTGTATGACTCCAAACCGGTCTCTTAAAGGTGCCGTCAAAAGACCTGCCCTGGTGGTGGCGCCTACTAAGGTAAATTTAGGCAGCTCTAACCGAATGGAACGGGCTGCAGAGCCTTTTCCTATCATAATGTCAATGGCATAATCCTCCATGGCGGGATACAGCACTTCCTCCACCTGACGATTCAAACGATGGATTTCGTCCACAAAAAGCAGATCGCCCTCTGCAAGATTATTTAATATGGCAGCCATCTCTCCGGGCTTTTCAATGGCAGGTCCGCTTGTGACCTTTAGATTTACTCCCATTTCATTTGCGATAATCCCGGCAAGTGTAGTTTTACCAAGTCCGGGCGGCCCGTAAAAAAGTACATGGTCCAAGGCATCTCCTCTTTGCTTTGCCGCCTCGATATAAATCTTCAAGGTTTCCTTTGCTTTGGATTGACCGATATAGTCAGTCAAATATTGAGGCCTTAAGGAGCCTTCAATTTTCTTATCCTCTTCCGTTATATTTGTTTCTATTACACGTTGTCCCATGAAATAACCTCATTACATAAAATTTGTACAGGAAAACTAAAATAAATGCTTTAACGCTTCCTTTAATATATCTTCTGTAGTGGTGCTTTCTGTTACGGCAACCTTCTGAACTGCCTTTATGGTATCGCTTCTGGCATAGCCAAGCGCCACCAAAGCCTCTATGGCATCCGCCTTGACCCGGCTGTCCGGCATTCCCATGCTTCCCATATCTGCGACACCTGCACCATCCTCTAAAGAGCCTATGCTTTCAAGTGCTTCCTCCGGACTTACCTTGTCCCTTAAGTCTAAAATAAGCCGTTCCGCCGTCTTTTTTCCGATGCCCGGGGCTTTGGAAATCGCCTTTATATCTCCGGAATAAATGGCAAGCCGCAAATCTGCAGCAGACAATACAGATAAAATGCCAAGGGCGCCTTTGGGACCAATGCCGCCTACCCCAATCATCTTCTTAAATAAATCCAGCTCATCCCGGGAGGGAAAGCCATATAGCAAAAATGCATCTTCCTTCACATAAGTATAGGTATATATTTTTACCCGTTCTCCCACGCCGGGAAGCCTTGTTGCAAAATCAGAGGAAATGCGCACGTTGTACCCGATATCATGCACATCCAGTACCACCAGATCCTCTGCAAGCTCTGCAATTTCTCCGCATAAATATCCAATCATAAAAACCTCGCTGTTAAAATCATTTGTTTTGACATGTTACAGTTTACCACAGCAGAACATATGTTTCAAGCATAAAATGAGATATGTTTGTGGTGTGGGCGGCTTTACGAGTGGGCCCATGGTGCGCAAAACAAACAATGGGGCTTTTTTGCAAAAGCCCCACATTTTCCTATATGTCCCTTTTATTCCTCCCGCTTCAGCAATCTGCTCATTTCATCAACCATATCGTTGATTGCACTTGCCTGTGCGGCTACCTGAGTGGTATCATTTGCATTGCTTTCTGCCATAGCATTAATGGAATTGAACTGTTCGTTCTCATTCCGAATGCTTTCGGCAATGGCCTGATTAATCGATACCGTCTTTTCAATTACCGCTGCCTGTTTGCTATAAGTTTCTCCCATGGTGCCGATTGCACTAACCGAAACATTAAGCAATGCCGTCATATCTTTCATGCTTTGGAATACATTTGCAAAATATTCATTTTGTGTACCCAGCTTTAAAGAGTTTTCTTCTATCTGTACCATGATTTCCTTAACGTTTTCCTGTACCCGGTCAATAACCGACTCCACTACTTTTAATGATTCCTGCGTACTGTTTGCAAGATTGCCCACTTCTGTTGCAACTACGGCAAATCCTCTTCCTGCTTCCCCTGCTCTTGCCGCTTCAATGGATGCATTCAATGCCAATAGATTCGTAGAGGAAGAAATATCACTTATCAATGACAGGGTGACTCCAATTTCCTGTACTGCATCGGACAGCTTTTGCGCAATATCCGTGGTCAGCTTCATGGAATCCGATACTTCGCCATTTATTTTATGTAAGTCATTTAACAGTTTTTCATTTTCCATGGATTTATCAAGCAAATCCCTGGATGTGGTTTCTACTTTTTCCACATTGTCTGCAACGACGCCTTCCCATTCTCTTAATTCACCAAGATTGCTCATGCTCTCATCTGTTTTAGAACTGAGAATATTACTGTTTTCTACTAACTGCTCACTGGTTGCTGCTAATTCTTCGGCGGCAGCGCTTTCATTTTCCGAAACCTGTGAAAGGGAGGCTCCGGCATCATATAATCTTTTTGACAGCATTTGTACTGAATTCAGTACATTTTCCACTTCCTCTCCCTTTTCTTCCACCATTCCAAACAGTGTAGTTGTGCGGTGCGTGATAAAGCCGCATGCTGCAAACAGTATCACATAGACAATTCCTGTGAAAATCCATCCAATCAGATTGTGGAGCTTTAAAAAGCCTGCCGGAAAGGCAATCATCATTCCTGCATTTACTACGATGGTGACAATTACACTTATATCCGGAAAAATCCGATTAAAAATCCCCAAAAGCCACTATTCATTCAAAAAGCTTTTGGGGATTTCATCATTTTATCAGGTTCGCATACTATTTTTACTTATTGTTAATATAATTTACCAGCCCTTCCGCCGCAATGATTTTCTGCATAAATTCCGGAAATGCCTGACCTTTAAATTCCGTTCCTTTTGTCCGGTTATAAATCATGCCGGAATCAAAATCCACTTCCACCTGGTCTCCCGCCTCTATTCCATTTGCCGCTTCCTTACATTCGATAATCGGAAGCCCGATATTGATAGCATTCCTGTAAAAAATCCGTGCAAAGGTCTCTGCAATGACACAGCTTACTCCTGCCGCCTTAATAGCAATGGGGGCATGCTCCCTGGAAGAGCCACAGCCGAAATTCTTTGTTGCCACGATGATATCGCCCTTTTGCACTTTATTTACAAATTCGTTATCAATATCTTCCATGCAATGCGTTGCTAACTCAGCCGGGTCCGAAGAATTTAAATATCTTGCCGGAATGATTACATCCGTATCCACATTATCGCCATATTTGAAAACTGTTCCTTTTGCGTTCATGTTGTTCTCCTTTTTCTTTTATACCCACATGCTACACGAGGTATTTTCTTTTTTCTATCTTTTTTCTATCTTTTTTCATACACTTTTACGGTATACCGACGACAGTAATTCGATTGTGATTTCCTGTTCAACTGGAAGCTTGACACCATAATCCGTGCAGATAACCTACAGCTGTT
>CAMWWJ010000146.1 GCA_947177925.1 uncultured Lachnospiraceae bacterium | reverse complement strand
AACATTTACTGTTATTTCTCTACTCTATTGCCATCCGTGGCAATTTTCCCCTAGGTTAACGAACAGGCTGTTAAAGAAAATCACCATCAAAAACAATGCATGGAATCCGCCATCATGCCTCTTTTGCTGTTTCGTTTCAGCCTGTACTTTTTGAACAGGTATTTTTGAAAAAGCATTGCGCATTTAAAAATATTTTTAAGGCACCCCTAGTATAGTTATAGGTGGTTTCAGCGAAACAATTTTTTCTAAGCTATGGAGGGCATTTCGATACCCAGTAGGAGTTGGCAGATGAACCAATAGTCTTAGAGGCCTTGGCAAAGTCGCCAGCACTTACGCACCGTATTTTGGTGCGTTAGTACTGCTGCGTCTTTGCAGAGCGGGAGCGTGCCCCTAAGACTATTGGTTCATCTGCCAACTCCTACGTCCTCACACCAAAATCCCCCGCCCCCCAATGGAAAAACAATTGTACAAACCCTAAAAATAACGTATAATCTTTCTTAAATACAATTTATTCCAACCAAGAAAGGAAACATAAACAGTGCTATTGATTAAAAACGGAACAATCGTAGACCCTGTAAAGCTTCAGGAGATACAGGCAGATATTTTTATTCAGGGCGGAAGGATAAAGAGAATAGATAAGAAACTGGATGAAAAAAGGCTGGCAGAAGAATTTAGTGCTTATAGCAAGGAACAGGGCGGAGCGGAAGAGGAAATACAGGTTCTGGATGCTTCGGGAAGGAAAATAGGTCCCGGGCTTGTGGATGTACATGTGCATTTCAGGGACCCGGGATTTACTTATAAGGAAGATATTCTTACGGGTGCAAAAGCAGCAGCAAAGGGAGGCTTTACTACAGTGGTGCTGATGGCAAATACAAAGCCTTCTGTAGATAATGAAGAGACACTTTCCTATATATTAAAAAAAGGAAAGGAAACTGGGATTCACGTAGAAACATGCGGAACCGTTACGAAGGGGCTCAAGGGCAGAGAATTAACGGATATGAGAGCGCTGAAGGCAGCGGGAGCTGTTGGTTTTACGGATGATGGCATTCCTCTTATGGATCAGGCGCTTCTGGAGGAAGCCATGCTGGCTGCAAAGGATTTAGAGGTTCCTATCAGCCTTCATGAAGAGGATCCTTCTTTTATTGAAAATAACGGAGTGAATGCAGGAGCCGCAGCCGCACATTTTGGAATAGGTGGTTCCAGTTCCAAAGCGGAGATATCCTTGATTGAAAGGGATGCAGCCCTTGCACTTAAGACCGGAGTTTCCTTAAATGTACAGCATATCAGCACAAAAGAAGGAGTTGCAATTGTCCGGAAGGCAAAAGAGCAGGGCGACAATATTCATGCAGAAGCAACCCCTCACCACTTTACTTTGACAGAGGAGGCCGTCATAAAGAAAGGAACTATGGCAAAAATGAATCCTCCCTTAAGAAAGGAAGAGGACAGGCTTGCCATTATTGAAGGGTTAAAGGATGGCACGATTGATCTGATTGCTACGGATCATGCACCACATGCAAAGGAAGAAAAGGACAGGCCGCTTACGGAAGCTCCCAGTGGCATCATTGGTCTGGAAACAGCATTTGGGTTAGCGATTGCTAATCTGGTGGAGCCGGGACACCTTACCCTGCCCGGGCTGTTTGAAAAAATGAGCTTAAATCCCGCAAGGCTTTATCATCTGCCGGCAGGAAGGATAGAAGAAGGGGCGGCTGCCGATCTGATTATTTTTGATGATAAGGAACAGTATATATTTAAGGAAGAGGACATATGCTCCAAATCCCATAATACCCCTTTTATTGGCGAGACACTTCAGGGAAAGATATATTTTACCATTGTGGAAGGAACCATTGCATACCGGGCAGAATGATATCCTTACTTCATATAGGCATAATTCAGGATGGCTCGGAAGATATATGGACAAATTTTGATAGGAGAACAAAATGAAAAAAAAGAAAAAAGAAACAGCAGTTGTATATTCCCAAAAGGAAACGGCCCAAGGGATTTTTGATATGTGGATTGAGACACCCCTTGCAGGGAATGCTCATCCGGGTCAGTTTATAAGCATTTATCCAAAAAATGAAGCAACCCTTCTGCCAAGGCCCATCAGCATTTGTGAGGTGGACGAAAAAAAAGAAAGACTTCGGATCGTTTATCGGATAGCAGGGCAGGGCACAAGGGAGTTTTCAAGCTATGAACAGGGAGACAGTATTTCCATCCTTGGCATTCTTGGGAACGGATTTCCGCTGGAAGCTGCAGAAGGAAAAAACGTATTTTTAATGGGCGGCGGTATTGGCATACCCCCTATGGTTCAGTTGGCAAAGGAGTTAGCTGCTGCTAATCGAGAAGCGGGAAGGGATAACAGTAACATTAAAATAATACTTGGCTATCGCAGTGAATTGTTTTTGCATGAGGACTTAATGCAGTACGGACAAGTCTATATAGCAACGGAGGATGGCAGTAAGGGAAGTAAGGGAACGGTTATGGATGCCATAGAGGATAATCGCTTAAAGGGCGATGTGATTTTTTCCTGCGGTCCCATGCCCATGCTTCGGGCGATTAAAAGGTATGCGGCTGAAAATGGCATGACAGCCTATTTATCCCTGGAGGAAAGAATGGCATGCGGCGTAGGGGCATGTCTGGGCTGTGTATGTAAGACAAAGGAAGTGGACCATCATTCTTTTGTGCATAATGCAAGAGTTTGTACGGACGGTCCTGTGTATCTGGCAGAGGAGGTGGATATCTGATGGAAAAAAAGAGAAATATGGCAGTAACCATAGCAGGAGTTGCTTTTAAAAATCCGGTCATGACTGCTTCCGGAACTTTTGGTTCAGGAATGGAATATGGAGAATTCGTGGACTTAAATAAGCTTGGCGCCATAGTGACCAAAGGCGTTGCCAATATACCATGGCCCGGCAATCCTACCCCCAGAGTTGCGGAAACCTATGGGGGCATGCTAAATGCCATTGGCCTGCAAAATCCGGGAATCGATGTTTTTATCAAAAGGGACCTGGAATTCCTAAAGCAGTATGACACAAAAGTAATCGTAAACGTCTGTGGAAAATCGGTAGAGGATTATGTGGAAGTGGTGGAAAGATTGTCAGAACAGGCAGTTGACATGCTGGAAATCAACGTATCCTGTCCAAATGTAAAAGAAGGCGCCATTGCTTTCGGACAAAAAGCAGATGCCCTTTATCATATTACGGAAGAAATCAAGAAAAAAGCAAAGCAGCCGGTTATTATGAAATTAAGCCCCAATGTCACAAGCATTGGAGAAATGGCAAAAGCGGCAGAAGCAGCGGGAGCAGATGCCATATCCTTAATTAATACCATAACTGGAATGAAAATAGATATCCATAAAAGAAGGTTTGCACTTGCAAACAAAACCGGAGGACTTTCCGGGCCTGCCATTAAGCCGGTAGCAGTCCGTATGGTGTATGAAGCTGCCCACGCGGTAAAAATTCCTATTATCGGCATGGGAGGCATTGCAAATGGTGAAGATGCGATTGAATTCCTTATGGCAGGAGCAACAGCAGTTTCTGTAGGCGCCATGAATTTTGTGAATCCTTATGCCACAGAGGAAACCATACAGGGCATTGAGGAGTATATGGAACAATACAATATAGAAGACATTCGAGAAATAATTGGATGTGTGGAATAAGCTGAGTATTGAGTCAGCTTATAGCCTGTCCTTTTGTGGAAATGTATGAATCAGGATGCATCTTTTGGTAAGTTTTGTCTATAATATAAAAATGGTATAGGTGATTATTGTTGGAGAGGCCGCAAAACAATAAAGGCTTTTGGGAATTATCAGACAATAACTTTGCAAGAAAGTGAAATGTTTCTGAATTTATGGATTTTGATTGCATATTCGGAAGCATTTCGCTATACTAAACAAATAGAGGGACATTTAAAGGTTCTCTCGCAAACATTATTATAAATTTATATTTGGAGGGTTACATATGGCAAGATTTACATTACCAAGAGACGTTTACCATGGAAAAGGAAGCCTTGAGGAGCTGAAAAACTTAAAGGGCAAAAAAGCGATTTTAGTAGTGGGCGGCGGTTCCATGAAGCGGCAGGGCTTTTTGGATAAAGCAGTAAGTTATTTGAAAGAAGCCGGTATGGAGGTAGAGCTTTTTGAAGGTGTTGAGCCGGATCCGTCTGTTGAAACTGTCATGAAGGGCGCAGAGGCCATGCGGGCATTTGAGCCGGACTGGATTGTAGCCATGGGCGGTGGATCACCCATTGATGCGGCAAAAGCAATGTGGGCTTTTTATGAATATCCGGAGACTACCTTTGAGGATCTGATTACACCCTTTAACTTCCCGGAGCTTAGACAGAAGGCAAAATTCTGTGCCATTCCTACAACTTCAGGAACAGCAACAGAGGTAACGGCATTTTCCGTTATTACCAATTATCAGACAGGTGTGAAATATCCGTTAGCGGATTTCAATATTACGCCGGACGTGGCAATCGTAGACCCTGATCTTGTAATGGGACTTCCGAAAAAACAGGTTGCATATACAGGTATGGATGCCCTGACACATGCCATTGAAGCATATGTTTCTACCCTGAATGGTCCTTTCACAGACCCGCTTGCCCTGCAGGCGATAGAGATGGTGCTCGACTATCTGCCTGCTTCCTATAACGAAGATATGGTGGCAAGGGAAGAGATGCATTATGCACAGTGTCTGGCGGGTATGGCTTTTTCCAATGCCTTACTGGGAATCGTACATTCCATGGCGCATAAGACAGGAGCAGCCTTCTCCACAGGACATATTCCCCACGGCTGTGCCAATGCCATTTATCTTCCTTACGTTATTAAATACAATGCCAGGGATGCAGTAGCGGCAGGAAGATATGCAGAAATCGCCCGCCGGATGGGATTAGAGGGCGCTTCCCAAAAGGCACTTATCAACAGCCTTTGCGCAAAGATTGACGAATTTAACGTGAAGCTGAATATCCCGAAAACATTAAAAGAATTTGGCATTCTGGAGGATGAGTTTAAGGAGAAGGTGGCAGGAATTGCAGAGCGTGCAGTAGGAGATGCCTGCACAGGCTCTAATCCAAGAGAGATAGATAAAACAGCTATGGAACAGTTGTTTACCTGTACCTATTATGGAACGGAAGTTGACTTCTAAAACGGCAAATCTTTTTGACCATAATCAATAAGAAGCATTGTATTAGGGCATGTGAAAATTAGTTTACATGCCCTGTTTTTAGGCCTGTCCGCCATGAGACCTCTCTTTTTTGTGCAAGAATTGAGAGGAAATTCATGAAAAAAACTTTATAATGGTAAAGGTAGATTTATGTGAGAAGAAGGAGGTATTTTTATGGAATGGATTGAACGATTAAATCAAAGCATGAATTACATTGAGGAACATTTATCAGATGAGATAGATTATGAACAGCTTGGAAGGATTGCCTGCTGTTCTGCCTATCATTTCCAAAGAATGTTTACCTACATGGCAGGAATTACGCTGTCAGAGTATATCCGAAGAAGGAAGATGTCTTTGGCAGCGGTGGATTTACAAAGCGGGGATGCCAAAGTTGTGGATATTGCAGAGAAATACGGCTACCGTTCCCCAACGGCATTTAACAGAGCCTTTCAAGGAGTTCATGGCATAGCCCCATCCTCTGTGAGAAGTGAGGGTGTATCCGTGAAGTCCTATCCCCCTATTATATTTAAGATTACTATAAAAGGAGCTGCAGAAATGAATTACCGAATTGAAACAAAAGAAGCTTTTCGTATTATTGGGATATCCGCACCGCTGCATAGAGAAATCCAAAGCAATTTTAACATTGTACCTAAAATGTGGCAGGATGCTGCTATCAATGGAACAATACAAAAGCTGGCAGGAATGATGGACACGCCGTTAAAGGGACTATTAGGTGTGAGTGCCTGCAATGATGAAGAAGAATGGAAATACTTTATTGCCGTTTCAAGCACAAAAGAAGGGGGCGAGTTTGAGGAGTATATCGTACCTGCATCCACCTGGGCTGTCTTTTCGGGTACAGGAACCAATCAGTCCATACAGGAATTGGAACAGCGTATTGTGACCGAATGGCTTCCCACTTCCGGATATGAATATGCCAATGCCCCGGATATAGAAGTTTACTTGAACCCAGACCCACAAAACGCACAGTATGAGGTGTGGATACCAGTAACAAAAAAACAGGCATAAGGGGGCAATTTCATGGAAGAAAAATTTGACTTGTTTATGAAAACGGTTGACGGACGTTTTCGTGATTTTGTAATTCAAATTAACGACTATTTAACGGAACAAGGGTGCAAATGTGAGATAAAGAATGCTAAAAGCGGCTATGTGGTATCTTATATCCTTGGCAGTACAAAGAGGACTTTAGCTACTTTTGTTTCCCGAAAAACAGGAATAAAGCTCCGTATTTATCCTGAACACATACAGGAGTATCAGAGTTATCTTAACACGTTGCCGGAGAAGATGAAAAAAGAAATCAAAAAAGCATCTGCTTGCAAGCGTCTGATAAATCCCAATGACTGTAACCCAAAATGTGTGATGGGGTATAGCTTTGAAATGGATGGAGAGCAGTATCAGAAATGCCGTTATATGGCATTTATGCCTACATTAAGTGAGGAAAACAATCCTTTTATCATACAGTTTTTGAAAAGTGAAATGGAAAATAGGTGCTGAATATGAATACGTAAGGAATGATTCTGGAATGAATATGTTGTTCTGCCTGCGGCGGTCTTGAAGATCAAGACTGCCATTTCTTTTATCCTTTTTTCCCATTCCAATCCAAATTCATAATTTTTTTAGAATTTTCTGGCAAAATAATGTTGACAATATAAATTCATAGTGCTACATTAGGTACAGAACGTATTAGCACTCTATCAAAGTGAGTGCTAACAATTTCGAAAAGGTTCTTCTAAGGTAGACAATAAGGAAGTGATTGGATGCAGCTAGATGAAAGAAAATTAAAAATTCTCCAGGCCGTTATTCGTAATTACTTGGAAACGGGAGAACCGGTAGGAAGCAGGACGATTTCCAAATATACGGATTTGAATTTAAGCTCTGCGACTATACGAAATGAAATGGCGGATTTAGAGGAGCTTGGTTATATTCTGCAGCCCCATACCTCTGCAGGCAGGATTCCTTCCGATAAAGGCTACAGGCTTTATGTAGATGAGCTTATGCAGAAGGAACGGGAAGTAGAGGAAATGAAGGGGATGCTTCTTGAAAAAGAAGAAAAGATGGATCAACTTCTTAAGCAGGTAGCAAAGGTTTTGGCAGTTAACACCAATTATGCTACCATGATTTCAGCTCCCAGCTATCAGGGCAACAAGTTGAAATTCATTCAACTTTCCCGTGTGGATGTAAATCAGATTCTGGCAGTTGTGGTAGTGGAAGGAAATATTATTAAAAATAATATTTTAAATCTGGAAGCGCCCTTAGATGATGAGACCATATTAAAGCTGAACATTCTTTTAAACACACACTTATCGGGGCTGACTTTGGAAGAAATCAACCTTGGCATGATTGCACAGCTCAAACAGCAGGCAGGCATACACAGCAAGATTGTGAGCGATGTAATGGATGCGGTAGCAGAGGCTATCCGTGAGGAAGAAGATTTGCAGATTTATACTTCCGGCGCCAACAATATTTTTAAATATCCGGAGCTGAGCAACGGTGAGAAAGCAAGCGAGATCATAAGTACTTTTGAAGAAAAACAGTTATTGACCAGTCTGGTGCAGGATACTCTGGAAAAAGGCCAGGAAAAGGGCATTCAGGTATACATTGGTGCAGAAACACCGGTACAGTCCATGAAAGACTGCAGTGTAGTAACGGCTACTTATGAGCTGGAAGAAGGGATGAAGGGTACCATTGGCATTATCGGACCGAAACGTATGGATTACGAAAAGGTAGTGGGTACTTTACAGAATCTGATGAAGCAATTGGATTCCATATACAAAAAAACGTAGAAAGGAATGAAACAAGTGGCAGAGCAGGAAAAGGAAATCATTTCAGAAGAGATGGAAGAAGATACGGTAGATACAGCAGAAGATACGAAAGAGAAAACCGATGAAAAGCCAGAAGCTTCCGGAGAAGAAAAGGAACTGGAAGAAGAGATAGAAGAAAGCGGCCAGGAAAAGGACCAGCCGAAAGCCGAGAAAAAAATATTTAAGAAAAAAGAAAAAGAAGAAAA
>CAMWWJ010000145.1 GCA_947177925.1 uncultured Lachnospiraceae bacterium | reverse complement strand
CCCCCCAAAAAACCATACCCAACCAAAAGAAAATCATGTATACTTAAAGCAAACAACAAAAAAGTCAGTAGAGGTCACCTATGTTCGATATACAGGAAGAATTAAAAAAGCTCCCGGCAAGTCCCGGAGTCTATATAATGCATGACAAACGAGATGCCATTATTTATGTGGGAAAGGCAATTAACTTAAGGAACAGAGTTCGTTCTTATTTTCGGGAAAGTACCAATAAGACGGTGAAGATTCAGAAAATGGTTTCTCAAATCGTCTATTTTGAATATATTGTTACCGACTCAGAGTTAGAGGCGCTGGTTTTGGAAAATAATCTGATAAAGGAGCATCGGCCTAAATATAATACGATGCTAAAGGATGATAAGACGTATCCTTACATCAAGGTGACGGTGGGGGAGGAATTTCCAAGGATTTTATTTTCCCGTTATATGAAAAAGGATAAATCCAAGTATTACGGACCTTATACAAGTGCTGCCAGCGTGAAGGATACTATTGATCTGATGAACAAGCTGTATCATCTTCGTACATGCAATCGGAATCTTCCGAAGGATATAGGGAAGGACAGGGCATGTCTCAATTTTCATATGCATCAATGCGATGCACCGTGTATAGGTAAGATTTCCGGGGAAGACTATAGAAAGAAAATCGATAAGGCGCTGGAATTCTTAAACGGTAATTATAAAGGAATATTAAAGGAATTGGAAGAAAAAATGCTCAAGGCATCTGAGGACATGGACTTTGAGCAGGCTGCCCAGCTCAGGGATTTGTTAAACAGCGTAAAGGCAGTGGCGCAAAAGCAGAAAATTACGGAAAGTACAGGAGAAGACAAAGATATTCTTGCCCTTGCAAAGGATGAGCGGGATGCGGTAGTACAGGTGTTTTTTGTGCGGGACGGCAGGCTGATCGGCAGGGAGCATTTTTATATGACAAATGTTTCGGAAAATACCGATGGAGAAATTTTAAACAGCTTTTTGAAACAGTTTTATGCAGGGACGCCCTATCTGCCAAAGACTATTATGCTTTCGGATGAAATAGAGGAAGGGGAGCTGATTGAAGAATGGCTTTCCGGAAGAAAGGGCAGTAAGGTACGGCTGCTGGTGCCCAAAAAAGGCACAAAGGAAAAGCTGGTGGAGCTGGCTGGAAAAAATGCGGCATTAGTGCTGGGGCAGGATAAGGAACGGATTAAAAGAGAAGAGGGAAGGACGATTGGTGCGGTAAAGGAAATTGCGGCGTTGTTGAATATGCCGTCCATCAACCGGATAGAGGCTTATGATATTTCCAATATGAACGGCTTTGAGACAGTAGGCTCCATGGTAGTATATGAAAAGGGAAAGCCAAGGCGCAGCGACTATCGGAAATTTAAAATCAAATCTGTTTCCGGACCGGATGATTACGGTTCCATGAAGGAGGTCCTTACAAGACGTTTTCAGCATGGACTTGCAGAAAAGGAAGAGTTAAAGGAAAAACAGATGGAGGATGATTTCGGAAGCTTTTCCCGATTCCCGGATCTGCTTTTCATGGATGGTGGAAAAGGACAGGTGAATATTGCAAAGGAAGTGCTTGCGGAGCTTCATATTGATATTCCCGTATGCGGTATGGTAAAGGACGACAACCACCGCACAAGAGGATTGTACTACAACAATGAAGAAATAGATATTGAGAAGTCTTCGGAAGGGTTCAGGCTCATTACAAGAATACAGGATGAGGCCCATAGATTTGCCATTGAATATCATCGTTCCCTTAGAAGGAAAACAAATGTGAAGTCGGTTTTAGAGGATATACCGGGCATCGGGCCTGCCAGACGAAAAGGGCTGATGCGTCATTTTAAATCCTTGGAAGAAATAAAGGCGGCTACCATACAGGAGCTTTGTCAGGTGCCTCATATGAATGAAAAGTCTGCAAATGAAGTGTATCGCTTCTTTCGGAAGGAAGAGGACAGGAAAAGGTAAATGCCTGTAAAGATGCCCTAAATATCCCCACGGAAATCAATTTTCAGCCAGAGGCTCTCCCCACAGGCAAGAGGCACCGGGAGGGACGGACCCCGCACTGAGAATATTTCTACGTCGCCACGCTTTCGCTCTATAAAAGCGCAACAGTGCTAAGCTCGAAAATACCTCGCTAAGCGCTGGCGTTTTTATAAGGGCTCCTTTAGAAAATATTCTCAGTGTGGGGTCCGTCCCTCCCGGTGCCTCTTGCCTGTGGGGAGAGCCTCTGGCTGAAAATTGATTTCCGTGAATATCCCCCTAATTTTCTTGCGGCTGTTCTCTTTCTATGATAGAATGTATTTATTATAAAGTAAGGGTGAAATTCCATTAATTAATACAAATAATGGAAAACGGATTCACAAGCAGCCAGGAAATGGCATGAATAAAAGGGCAAGGAGACAGACAGATGGCAAGTGTAAGCTTATTGAAGATTATTGAAGAATTTAAACTGGAGAATCTAACACCGGATATAGATATTAAAAAGGTAAAGATTACCCAACCGGATATTAACAGACCGGCTCTTCAGCTGGCCGGATACTTTGAACATTATGAAGCAACAAGGCTTCAGCTCATAGGTTTTGTAGAGTATACCTATATGGCATGTCTGGAGGAAGAACGAAAAAAAGAAATTTTTGAAAAGCTCTTATCCTGCACCATTCCGGTCATAATCTTCTGCAGGGAACTGAAACCGGATCCGCTGTTTTTGGAAATTGCCAATGAAAAAAACGTTCCGATTCTTATGACTAAAAAAGCCACATCTCCATTTGCTGCGGAAATCATCCGCTGGTTGAATGTAAAGCTTGCCCCATGTATTTCCGTCCATGGAGTATTGGTGGATGTTTACGGTGAAGGAGTTCTGATTACAGGCGAAAGCGGCATCGGTAAATCAGAAGCGGCATTAGAGCTGATAAAGAGGGGACATCGTCTTGTGACCGATGATGTAGTGGAGATCAGAAAAGTAAGCGATGAAACCTTGATTGGTTCTGCACCGGACATTACCAAACACTTTATTGAGTTAAGAGGAATCGGAATCGTGGATGTGAAGACCTTGTTTGGTGTATCCAGCGTAAAAGATACCCAGTCCATTGATCTGGTGATTCGTCTGGAGGACTGGAATAAGGACAAAGAGTACGATCGTTTGGGACTGGAAGAAGAGTATACAGAGTATTTGGGAAATAAAATCGTATGCCACAGCATTCCTATCAGACCCGGACGTAATCTGGCTGTGATCTGTGAGTCGGCAGCGGTTAACCACCGTCAGAAAAAGATGGGCTACAATGCCGCACAGGAGTTGTACACCCGTGTTCAGAATCAACTGGCAAAAAGAAGAGAAGAAGATGAAGACGAAGAAGGAGAATGATTATGAGTCAATATTGTTTTGGGGTAGATGTAGGAGGAACTACAATAAAGCTGGGACTCTTTAATGAGAACGGCGTTGTCATTGACAAATGGGAAATCAAGACCCGCACTAAAAATAACGGAGAAAACATTCTTCCGGACGT
This sequence comes from uncultured Lachnospiraceae bacterium, assembly GCA_947177925.1. Taxonomy (GTDB): domain Bacteria; phylum Bacillota; class Clostridia; order Lachnospirales; family Lachnospiraceae; genus RGIG3040. The sequence continues at coordinate 4,884 of CAMWWJ010000145.1, read as the reverse complement.
TGCGGAAACTATTAAGGCAAAAATGGAAGAAAAAGCCATTGCAAAAGAGGATATAATCGGTGTGGGAATGGGAGTTCCCGGGCCCGTAGATAAAAAAGGAGTCGTTTATAATTGTGTGAATTTAGGCTGGGGCCAGTTTAATGTAAATGATACATTAGGAGAACTTCTGGACCTGCCGGTTAAATGCGGGAACGATGCCAATGTTGCAGCATTAGGTGAAATGTGGAAAGGCGGCGGGCAGGGCTATCGAAACCTTGTGGTAGTCACTCTTGGAACAGGTGTAGGCGGAGGCATTATCGTAGACGGCGAAATCTTAACAGGCGCCAATGGCGCCGGAGGCGAAATCGGACATATCCATATTCAGGATGGAGAGCTGGACCCATGTGGCTGTGGAAATTATGGCTGCCTGGAGCAATATGCTTCCGCAACAGGAATTGTGCGTCTTGCAAAGAGGGAACTGGCAAGGACGGATAAGGTAACCGTATTAAAGAAGGAAACCGTAACGGCAAAGGATGTATGGGATGCGGTAAAATTTGGTGATGAAGTAGCAATAGAAATCGCGGAAAGTTTTGGCGAATATTTGGGAAAAGGACTTGCAGCTGTTGCGGCTGTTGTAAATCCGGAGGCATTCGTAATCGGCGGAGGTGTGTCGAAAGCAGGAAAGATTCTTATTGATTACATTAAGGAAAGCTACAGGGAATATGTTTTTCATGGAAGCCGGGAAGCAAAGTTTGAGCTTGCTACATTGGAAAATGATGCAGGGATTTTTGGAGCTGCCAAATTAGTGTTAGAATAGAAAAACAGATTTTCACATATCTTATGAACAAAAGAATGGAAATGCGTAAAGATGGGAGAATCAAAATGAATGTAGCTCTCTATGAGTATTTGACAGAAGTTCTTGGCAGGGAAAATGTGTTGGAACAGGAGCCCATGCGCAGGCACACTACCTTTCAGGTAGGCGGAGAAGCCGAATATTTTGCTAAAATACAGGAAAAATCCCAATTGATTACCATTATGGATTATTTAAGAAAAACGGAACAGCCTTATTTTGTATTGGGAAACGGAAGCAATATTCTGGTAAGTGACAAAGGATACGAAGGTGTTATATTAAATTTAAGTGCAGGACTGAAAAACATAGAAATAGAAGGTAAGAGGGTTACTGCAGAAGCCGGTGCCCTCCTTTCTACTGTGGCCGTAAGGGCATGTGAGGCAGGTCTTGCAGGCTTTGAATTTGCGGCAGGGATTCCGGGCACTATAGGCGGTGCCATTGTGATGAATGCAGGCGCTTATGACGGCGAGATGAAGCAGGTGGTAGAAAGTGTAACAGTGCTGGGGGGAGATGGTGAAATCATGGTTCTGGATAATGAAACCATGGAATTTGGCTATCGAAGCAGTATTATCAAAAACCGTCCTTTCATTGTAATGGAAACCGTCCTCCGGTTGGAGGAAGGAGATAAGGAACAGATTAAGGGCAGGATGGAAGAGCTGAATAAAAGGAGACGGGAAAAGCAGCCCTTGAATTATCCCAGTGCGGGAAGTACCTTTAAACGTCCTGAGGGTCATTTTGCAGGGAAGCTCATTATGGATGCAGGACTTCGGGGATTTCGAATCGGTGGCGCGAGAGTCTCGGAAAAGCACTGTGGCTTCGTAATCAACGAAGGGAATGCAACAGCAACAGATGTGGCGGATGTAATTGATGAAGTGATTGAAAGGGTAAAAGACAAATTCGGAGTTACACTGGAAACAGAAATCATTAAATTGGGAGATTTTTAGAACATATTTACAGATTTTGCAGCGACAGACAGATTGGTCAGACATAAGGAGGTGCGGTATGAAATTTGTAGTGGTAACGGGTATGAGTGGAGGCGGAAAAAGTACAGCTATGAAAATGCTGGAGGATGCAGGCTTTTATTGCGTGGATAATCTGCCGGTATCCCTTATTTCCACATTTGCAGAATTGATTGCACCTTCTGGAAGCGAAATCGAAAAGGCAGCCCTTGGTCTGGATGTGCGTTCCAAGGGTTCCTTTGAGCAGATGAATCAGGCATTGGATGCGCTAAAGGAAAAGGGCTACAGCTTTGAGCTGCTGTTTATGGATGCAGAGGATCGCGTGTTAGTAAAACGTTATAAAGAAACAAGGCGCATGCATCCGGTAGACGGGAAAGGCAGCATGGAGGAAAGTATAAAAAAAGAACGGGAAATGCTGAAGGGCATTCATGACAGGGCGGATTATGTGATTGATACATCCAGCCTTCTTACAAGAGAATTAAAGGAAGAGCTTGACCGCATATTTATAAAAAATGAAGAATATAATAGCCTTATGATAAATGTAATGTCCTTTGGTTTCAAACATGGCATTCCTTTAGATGCAGACCTTGTCTTTGATGTAAGGTTTCTTCCCAATCCTTTTTACATTGATGAATTAAAACTAAAAACAGGCAATGACAAAGAAGTCAGGGATTATGTAATGAGCTTTCCGGAAGCGGAAGAATTTCTAAAAAAGCTTGCGGATATGATTGAATTCCTTATACCGAATTATGTAAAAGAAGGAAAGCACCGACTTGTCATTGCGGTGGGCTGTACCGGCGGCAGGCACAGAAGCGTCACCTTGGCAAATGCCCTTTATGAAGCACTGAAAAATAAAGGAAATTATGGCTTATCCATAAATCATAGAGATGCAGTATGAACAGGATTGCCGTAATAAGCAGGTAGGAGGCAGTATGTCGTTTTCTGGAAAAGTAAAGGAGGAGCTTGCAAATGTCTATAGCTCTTCCCGTCATTGTCAGATTGCAGAAACTGCTGCAATTATTGAGTTTTGCGGTAAAATAGTGGAAGAAGAAGGCAGAATAGCAATTAAAATTCAAACAGAAAATAAAACTGTAGCAAGAAAGTACTTTACATTAGTGAGGAAAGCATTTAATATATATTCTGATGTCTTAGTCCGTCTGAACGGAAGACAGGGGAAAAATTTCATTTATGTATTGGAAGTGGCAGGGCAGGAGGATGTGGAAAGCATCCTGAAATCCATTAAGTATCAGGAGGAAAAAACCAGTCCGCTTTTATTAAAGAACAGCTGTTGCAAGAGAGCTTTTCTAAGAGGAGCCTATATGGCGGCAGGATCCATGAGCGCACCGGAAAAAGGATATCATCTTGAGTATGTGTGCACAGGAAATGAGCAGGCAGAGCAGCTGGTTGACATATTAAAGGATTTTTCTCTGGATGGAAAGATTGTCCTTCGTAAGAAATACTATGTGGTATATATAAAAGAAGGAGAAGGCATTGTGGATTTGCTGAATATCATGGAGGCTCACAAGGCATTGATGGATTTGGAAAATCTCCGGATTTTAAAAGAAGTGAGAAATTCCGTGAACCGGAGAGTCAATTGTGAGGCTGCCAATATTACAAAGACAGTAAATGCCGCATCCAGACAGGTGGAGGATATTCTGTTTATTAAGGAACGCTATGGACTAAAGAAATTGCCAGAGAACTTACAGGAAATGGCACAGATACGTTTGGAAAATCCGGATACTGCTTTAAAAGAGCTGGGAGAGCTGCTGGACCCGCCAGTGGGAAAGTCGGGGGTCAATCACAGACTAAGAAAGCTTGCGGAAATTGCCAGACGGCTGAAGGCGCAGGAGGAGGAAAAATTATGATTCAGAGATCTATGACAATTCAATTGACAAGCGGATTGGAGGCAAGACCGGTTGCGGTATTAGTGCAAAAAGCAAGCCAGTATGACAGCACAGTCTATATTCAGGCAGAAGGAAAAAAAGTCAATGCCAAGAGCATTATGGGCATGATGAGCCTTGGGCTGAATATGGGAGAGGAAGTTACGGTAATTGCAGACGGAAAAGACGAATCCGATGCAGTGGAGAGTATAGAAGCATATTTAAGCGGACATGAGCAATAATAATTCAGAGATAAATAAAAGGAACACTGTTTTTTGTGTTCCTTTTTTGGTAACATAAAGGAATCTATGGGAAGAGGAGGTCGATAGGATGGATAAGAAAAAAATGCTCTTTATATACAATCCCCATGCAGGAAAGGCAAGCATCCGAAGCAACCTGCTTGATATGATTGATATTTTTACAAAGGCGGGCTTTGAAGTCACAGCTTATCCTACCCAGCAGCAGGGAGATGCCATTAAAGCTACCAAGGAGAAGGCGGATGATGTTCAGGTTTTAGCGTGCAGCGGCGGTGACGGCACTTTGGATGAAGTGGTAACCGGCATGATGGAGTGTGAGAACAGGATTCCTATTGGCTATGTTCCGGCAGGCACTACCAATGATTTTGCCAAAAGCCTGGGTATTTCTTCCAGCATGATTAAGGCAGCAGAGTCAATTGTGAGCGGAAAGCTTTTTCCATGTGATATTGGCTCCTTTAATGATGATACCTTTGTTTATATAGCGGCATTTGGGTTGTTTACTGATGTTTCCTATGCTACGGACCAGCAGATTAAAAACGTGCTGGGACATATGGCATATATATTGGAGGGAGCAAAAAGAATTAATTCCATTCCTTCCTATCATGTAAAATACATCCGTGATGGAATAGAGACGGAAGGAGATTTCATGTTCGGTATGATTACCAATTCCCTTTCCGTAGGAGGATTCCGCAAGATTACAGGAAAAAACGTACAGCTGGATGATGGGCTTTTTGAAGTGACCCTGATTAAAAAGCCCAAAAATATGATTGAATTAAATATGATTCTGACCTCGCTGGTGGGGCGGAAAATCGAGACGGAATATATGGATTGTTTTAAAACAAATGAAATATATATAGAAACGGAAGAAAATATCCCATGGACCCTGGACGGAGAATTTGGCGGCTATCATTCCAAGGTCAATATTACAAATGAAAAACAGGCACTGGAAATTATTATTC
>CAMWWJ010000144.1 GCA_947177925.1 uncultured Lachnospiraceae bacterium | reverse complement strand
GATTTATATGGTGGTAAAAAGAATTATAAAAAAAATGGAAATAAGAGAAAAAATGCTATTACGTCTATCAATATTGCTATAATGATATTAACGGCAATCCTAGTGATACCTGTTGGAATTTATTTGAATAATAAATGGAATTTGATGTTATTACAAAGGGAAGAGGCAAGAATAGCAGCAAGAAATAATGCCAATCCGGTTTTAACTTTTGGGGAAGCTTTTGTCCGAATAGTTATTGCATGCATAATTATTTATGTTTTTCATAAGGGATTAAAATATAAAAAAGCAAAAGAAGAAGAATATGATGAGAAAGTGGTGAAGAGGGCAGTTGCAAAAGTGCTTCCTAATGCTGAGTTTATTCGAAATGCATGTATTGAAGTAGGCAAATTATATGAATATGGAATCATACCCACTTATGATAAACACAAAAAGAGGGGAATGATTCGTTATCAAAAAGATAAAAAAGACTATTGTTTTTCTAATATACATCTTCTAAGCAGAAGAGAAGGTAAAGACGAACGCGTATATTATGAGACGACTTATATGGGTCAGGTATATACAGCAAACTATAAAACAGGGATATCAGGAGCCGTCCGGATATTTGCTACTAGAATGATGGCAGTGATTAAAAAGGAAACAAATGCGGGCTATGCTTCAAAAAGACCGGGAGAAACAAAGATTGAAACGGAAAATATTCAATTTAATGATAATTTTGACGTTTATGCCACAAGCGAACAATCTGCCTTTTTTGTGCTTAGTCCTTTTGTAATGGAACAGTTGCTTGAAATGAAGAGAAAATATGAGCAGATAGGTGTGTATATTAGCGGAAATCATGTAATAATAACTTTAATGACCAATCGGATATTATTTCCTGAAAGAATATATATCAAACAATGTGAAGCAGACTCTTTGGAAATTTCAAAGGCAGAGATGAGAAAAATGCTTAAAATGGCGGAGCTTTTAGAGGATTCCATAAATGGGAGCATTAAAAATAATTTTACTAAGTTACGGCAGAGATAAGAGGAGGTTATATGGGATTTATAATATTATTAATTGTAATAGTTGCTCTTTTCATTATATGGGCAATTTCTACCAGAAATAGAATTAAAATGATGGAAGTGAAAATAGATGAGGCAAAATCCGGAATTGATATAGCTTTAGTAAAAAGGTATGATATTCTGACGGAATCTTTGAACGTTGCAAAAGGCTATGCAGCGCATGAAAAAAATTTAATGGTACAGCTGATTAAGGCACGTTCTGGAATGAGCTTACAACAGACTCAGGCAGTCATGGAAAATCAGGAAAAGGTTTTAGAAAGACTTAAGATCGTAGCAGAGGCATATCCACAGTTATATTCCAATGGATTATTTAAGGAACTTCAAGAACAAATTGCAGTCACAAATGAACATTTAAGCGCTGCAAAACGTGTGCTGAATTCGAATATTGCGCTTTATAACCAAAAAATCGTTGCATTTCCTGCCAGCATTATTGCTGGAAGCATTGGGTGCAAAAGAATAGCATTTTTTAAAGAAACAGATGAAAAAAAGAAACAGGATGTACATATGACTTTTTAAAGATGAAGTAAATTTCATATTATAATGTGTTATCGTTTTGCCTCTGCTTTTGAGAAGTTAAGGGTATGTTGGGATGTATCACAACATACTTAAATTACGGCGGACCATAAGAAAACTACTAACTATGGTAATTCAACATCGGCAAAAGCTTTGAAAATCTTGGTGTTAGTATTTATACAAGTATTTCCGAAAAAGAAGTGGAAGAAATGATAGAAGAAGCAAAAGCAGATGGTGTTTATGAAGAAATGCTGGAAGATATCCAAAGGGATATGGAGAGAGCAAAATATGTAGAAACAGTAGGGATTTTTTCATAATATTGAGAAGTGGAGGGTCGAAAGAGGTAGTGTAAAATAGTTTGTGTCTTTGGAAAAAAATACCTCTTTTTTGGTAAGAATCAAGATATGGTAATTCTTATCAAAAAGGAGGATTTTTTATGGCAGTAGCAAAGGAACAGATTCGACAGATTATTGCAGAAAACAACCTAAGCAGTGTAGCTGATGTCTACAGCCTGCTGAAGGACAGCTTCAAGGATATCCTTCAGGAGCTCATGGAAGCAGAGCTGGATGCATCACTTGGTTATGAAAAGAACCAGAAGGGAAATGCCCAGACGTCTAATAAGAGGAACGGACATTCCCCTAAAACACTCAAGAGCCAGTATGGTGAGTTCCAGATCGATGTCCCCAGAGACCGGGAAGGTGAGTTCGAGCCAAAGCTGGTCCCCAAATACCAGAGGGATATTTCCGGCATCGAAGAAAAGGTGGTATCCCTCTATGCAAGAGGTATGAGCACAAGGGACATCCATGACCAGATACAGGAACTCTATGGACTGTATCCATTATAAAGTCAGGGAAGACGGACGTATCTTAAGCCGTGCTGCTTATATCGTCCTGGGTATCACGGCAGAAGGTTACAAGGATATCCTGAGCATTACCGTAGGGGCTAATGAGACCAGCAGGTTCTGGCTGGGGATGTTGAATGACCTGAAGAACCGTGGCGTACAGGATGTGCTGTTCTTCTGCGTGGATGGGCTTGCCGGTTTTAAGGAGGCCATAGGCGCAGTATATCCGGATGCCCAGATACAGAGGTGTGTCATCCATATGCTTCGCAACTCTTTCAAATATGTCAGCTACAGCGACCTGAGGAAGTTCTCATCCGATTTTAAATCCGTATATAATGCACCAAATGAAACAACCGCCTTTTCAGAACTGGAAAAGCTCAAGGAAAAGTGGGGAAGGAAATATCCCTATGCGATAAGCAACTGGGAGAATAACTGGGAAGATGTCAGCTCTTTCTTTCAGTTTTCAGACGACATCAGGCGTATCATGTACACCACAAACATCATAGAAGGGCTGAACCGCCAGTATCGGAAAGTGACAAAAACAAAAAGCGTATTCCCAAGTGACAGTGCATTAGAGAAAATGCTGTATCTTGCCAGTGGGAATGTGGTAAAGAAATGGACACAGCGTTACAGGAACTGGGACCAGGTGCTGAACCAGCTGATCGTCCTGTATGGGGAGCGGCTCACCCAGTATCTGTAAAAGGAAAAAGCTGGAACGTCACACTTTATGAAAAACGTTCCAGCTCTACCTTATCCTATCGGCATTAGCAGTATTGCCAGAATTATCCATCCTTATTCTGGAGGCCGGGTGTGGGCAGGGCCCACGGAAAGCTCCCCTGCGCTAATGCCTGTTTTGTATGCAAAAAATCCAAAGAACATGTATAGGATTTATGGAATTGGCAATACTATTAGCAGAAAAGAAATTCGACAGCATGAAAGTAATGATATTTGACAACAAATTTCTACATATCTGATTCCTATCAGTAAAGATTATTTTCCATAGACACAGAATTTTTTACAGCCTCTGAACGACTTCAGCCATTTTTCTTTAGAGAAGTTTTTTACGGCTTCTATGTTTTGATAATAGTTGAAAAGCCGTGCAATCAGTCTATGGTCGTAACTTTCGTCTTAAAAAGCGCCTTTTTCTCCAGCATGCTCCGGAATTTCTCAGCATCCTCCAACTCATAACCTTTAATCTCGTCCATATATTCGATATAATCGCAGATGTATATATTTACAGTAGAAATATCCCGTCCGGCGATTGTCAGCTCGTATACATTGCTGCTACCGTTAATCAGCAGTTTTCCGTTTTTGTCCAACACCACCCCGTACAGCAAACGATCAGCGGGCTCCACGATGTGAAGTGTCAGCTCCACGGGAGATATTTCTATCTTTTCCACACCAATCCCCTCTTCGTTTACCTCATCAAGCTGTATCGTCCGAACGTCCCTGTCGCTTTTCTGTATTTGGACAGCAGGATAATTCCATTCTCCTTGAACCATAAATTTTGTTCCGTTCACTACCGTATGCTTACTTCCTGTTTCTTCCTCGATTATATCCGGACAATATCCCCGCAAACACGTTATTTGCATCTGCATCTCAAATTCCTCTGGCACCTCATAATAATCCAGATAATAATCCCTACTTTCTGAATCGATTGCGGGTGGTTCTTCTCCATTTTTTTCCGCTTCATCGCAGGCCGCATCATATTTACTTGTGTCCACATTGATGGAATCATAGTCTACACGCATTACACCCACAAATGTGTATGCATCTTCCAATCTACCCTCAATATTCCGAAAACCGCTTATTCCCGTATCCCGGAAAGAATAATCTTCCTGTGTATTTACCTGTATAAGCTGATAATCCGCATCCCCCATAGTGGCAAATGCCGGGAATTTCTCGTCATTTTCTATGCAGACACCGAAAAAGACCGCCTGATTCGAGGCATAATACTCTGTAAAGGTAATCGTGATCCCTTGACTCTGATCCTGATAGATATAATCCGCCTTCTCTTTTTCTGAATCAGCAGTACCCACCGTTTTCTCCTCAGTTTTATTCTTCCTGCTCTGTATATCTGCTGTTTTTTCATCATGTAGCTTCGTGGTCTCCTTCTCAGGAAGCCTTCCGAAGCGAATAACGTCCTGCACCTTTGCAAAAATGTTCTCCAAAACCGGGATGTTTGCAGCCAGAGACGGGTTTGCCACACAGACACAAAGCGCTATAAAAATAGCTGCCGCTATGGTTCCCGCACCGTAAATCACCTTTTTCCATTCGGTGCACCTGTTTCTTTTTCCTTCAGCAGCATCTTTCTCTTTATCCTTTTTTCTATATTTTTCACTGTTGCTAGGTGCATCCTGTTTGATGCACGCCAAGGTTTTGGCAATTCTACCGTCTACCGTTTCATTTTGTATGGAAACGGTTAAAATCTCTCTTAAATCATCGTCCGAATATGTTTTTTTCATGTTCTTGCTCCTTTCCAAGTTTCCTATTTTGCCCGGCGGTTTTCTTTCTCTATCTGCTTGCGCAGCTGTGTCTTTCCTCTATGTATCCTGCTTTTCACCGTATTTTCTTTCATATGCAAAATTTCTGCAATCTCTGCTATCGTAAACTGCTCGCCAAAATACATCTGAAAGATCATCCTGCTGTCCTCAGGAAGAATTTTCAGCAGATCAAAAAATTCCAGTTCGGCTCCTACCGCCTCTTCCCTAACAGCATCTGTCCGGTTTTCCTTCTGGTATCTGTCCGCACTCACCTCAAATTGCAGAAGCTTTCTGTTTTTCCTGTAGATTCTTGTACAATTATTGATAAGAATTTTTACGAGCCATGTTTTAAAATATTCCGCTTTCTTTAGCTGTCTAATGTTTGTAAAAGCGTCCAGTATCGTATCCTGTATCGCGTCTGCCACATCGTTTTCATTCTTCAGCCACGCAAAGGAAACTCTTTTCAATGTATCCTGACTGTTCTCTATCAGTTTTACAAACGCATCTGTGTCTCCCTTTCGGGCCATTTGGACCAAATGTTCCATCTTTTCCATCGCACCTTCCTCTCTTCCAGTATATTGTATCCTTTCTACTCCATTAGATAAACAGAAGCGTGGTTTGGTTGCAGGAAATTTTTCGGATATCAGAGGTGATATTTTTCGCATTCCGCCCTCTGATACCTGCTCTGGCAAGATCTTTCGCACTTCATACGCTCAAAGATCGTGGGGTGCCCTTCCTTCTGGTAATGGCTTAGTCTTGCAACGAGGTGATTGTCACACTGGAGGAATGGTGAAGGGTATAGGAAATCGTAGACCGCCGGACGGGGAAGGAACGGGAGTCAATTGACAATGCAGCAATTAGTGATATGATAGTACATACAAAAGGATTAGGATATAAGAAATAAAAATATGATGAAATCGTGCCTGAAAAAGAAAACCTTGCTTTGTTTATTTTTTCTATGTATATTACTAAGTGGATGTGAAAAAGTAGAAAGCATTTCACTGAATGAATATTTTATAGACTCCATTGGAGATTATCATAATATTGAAGTTCCTGATATAAATATAGATGTAGACGAAGACGAAGTGGAAAGTGAAAAAGAATACTTACTTATTCAAGATGCTACTGTGAAAAAGGTTACCAACCGCAGCATTCAAAAAGGAGATATTGTTTACGTTACATATACATTATTGGACCAGTCAAAAGAAGCTATCACGGAATATGAAGATATAGAAACGGATTTTTGCGTTGGAGATTTAGAATTTGACGAATTTGTTGAAACGGAGCTTCTTGGCAAAAAAAGCGGTGATTTGTTACAGTTTTTACAGATAGACGGACAAAGATTTATAGGTGAAAAGCAGAATATATATATTAATCTGAAAGTAAATAGTATTGAAGAGTTTGTTTATCCCGAGCTTACTACAGAATATCTGCAGGAAAAATATCATGTGAATAATGTGGATGAATTCATGCAATATGTCAAAGAGTATACATGGAATATAAAATATGACTTGGAATTGCAGGAAGTTAAAGATGATATATTAAAAAACATTGTGGAGAAAACGGTCTTTGGCCAGCAATATCATGATAAGCGAAAGTTACGCTATGAAGAGCTTATTAACGGATATGAAAGGTATGGAGATTTATACGGCCTGACTTTGGAAGAAGTTCTTGAAATGTTTGATTTATCAAAGGAAATAGTGCAAGAAAATGCCGATTATTTTGAAGGATCCTGGGAAGTTGCACAATATATCATTAAAGCGGAAGAATTGCAGTTATCAGCGAAGGAAATGAAAAAGGCACAAGAAGAATATGCAAAGGAAAATGGTTATGAAAATGCAGAAGATCTGCTGTCTGACAGCGGCCTTCAATATGTAACGGAAGAAATATATATTAAGGTTGTAAAAGATTTTCTCTATGAACAGGCAATACAGATTCAGGGACAGGGTGAAAGGCTTGATGATACCTATTCTTGGTATTAGTATTTATACAGGTATTTCCGAAAAAGAAGTGGAAGAAATGATAGAAGAAGCAAAAGCAGATGGGGTTTATGAAGAAATGCTGGAAGATATCCAAAGGGATATGGAGAGGGCAAAATATGTAGAAACAGTAGGGATTTTTTCATAATAGTGAGAAGTGGAGGGTCGAAAGGCTCTTCACTTTTTTAAAAAACATCTCAAAGGTTGTGTTACTTGAAAAGGACAATCAAAAAGGGAACAAACCATTTCTGATTCATTCCCTGTGATGTATTATTTAATTGTAGTTTTCAATGCAAGGCTGGAACATATCCTTGCTTACGCCACAAAGAGGGCAGCACCAATCATCGGGAATATCCTCAAATTTAGTGCCAGGAGCGATTCCGTGCTCGGGATCTCCTTTTTCCGGATCATATGTGTATCCGCAGGGATTACAAAAATATTTCTGCATAATAATTAGCCTCCTTTACTTAACCAAAGTATCTCTTTAACAGACCTTCAAATGCCTTACCATGTCTAGCCTCGTCACGAGCCATCTCATGAACGGTATCATGAATTGCATCCAAGTTAGCAGCCTTAGCACGTTTTGCCAGGTCAAACTTACCTGCTGTAGCGCCGTTTTCAGCTTCTACTCTCATTTCCAGATTCTTCTTGGTGGAATCAGTTACTACTTCGCCAAGTAATTCTGCAAATTTAGCAGCATGTTCTGCTTCTTCGTAAGCAGCTTTTTCCCAGTATAAACCGATTTCCGGATATCCTTCTCTGTGAGCGACTCTTGCCATTGCAAGGTACATACCAACTTCTGTACATTCGCCATTGAAGTTTGCTCTAAGGTCAGCCATGATGTCTTCGGAAGCACCCTGAGCTACACCTACTACATGTTCAGCAGCCCATGTCATTTCGTCGCCCTGTGCTGTAAATTTCTCTGCTGGTGCATTACAAACTGGACATTTTTCAGGTGCTGCATCTCCTTCATGAACATAACCACATACTTGACATACGAATTTCATAATTTTTTCTCCTTTTCTTATAAATAATTTGTTTTTATTTCAACAGGCGATACATATCGGTCTGTTGCATTCATGTTGATTTATACTAATCTTACCTATACGAATCAGAAAGCATTCAGGAACAAGAACTTTCTGAACAATCCGGACATTCTCCATAAAAATAAGTAACATGTCCTTTTATTCTTCCAGAAAAATCGGAGTCTGCCAAATCAACGACTGCATCTAAGCCCTTTGCCTCCAAATCCATTACCCTGCCGCATTTTTCACATATGAAATGATAATGAGGCATTGTATTACCGTCAAAGTGGTCTACTCCGTCACCCAGTCGCAACCGGTTGATTTCTCCGGTATCGGACAGTAAAGCAAGGTTTCTGTACACAGTGCCAAGACTTAAATTGGGAAATTTATTCAAAAGTCCAAGATAAACCATATCGGCAGTGGGATGGTCTTTTCTTTTCATTAAGAATTCTTTAATTGCTTCTCTCTGCCTGCTGTATTTTAGTGCCGCCATTACACTCTCCCAAAAA
>CAMWWJ010000143.1 GCA_947177925.1 uncultured Lachnospiraceae bacterium | reverse complement strand
CCATTTCCGTCCCTCTAGCTCCCTTTGCCGGAACAAAGTTAGGAAAGCCAAACATTGCAGCTACCATTTCTTCCCGATAGTAATAATTCCCCGGCACTCCCACCAGAAACCGCTCTCCTTCCTTCCGGATAAGCAAGTGCCTGTAATTAAAGTAGCCGTGAAGTAAAAAGCTGTTATGCTCCAATGGCTCTAAATCCTTTGACAGCTCCCCAAGCTCGCTGAGACGGGACATATAATATTCGTTTTCCCTGCCTGCTATTTTCATTGTTTTCTGACCGGATGAACTGGAATCCTTTTTTTCTTTTCCTGCAATTATATCCTTCCGGGTTTCTTTTACTTCAGGCTGTTCCTTCTTTTCATTGCCGTCTCTCATAGGAACATATTCAATTTCATCACTGCTTATCTGTTGCATTCTGATTGTATGTTTTTCCTCGTATAAGGCAGTCAGCTCCTCTCTTGTATCCAACGCCTTCTTCCGTTCACATATTTTCCTTCCCTCCGCTATGTACAGCTCTACTTCCACGTCATCATATGGCTGATCCCATGAAAATTCAAAACCTTTCTGCCAGTCCGTCTTTTCAATTTCCATCCATCTGCTATAAAAAACGTTTCCCCTTCTGGAAACCATCAACTTGCATTCTATCGGATAAAGACACGGTATTTTTTTAATGTAAATATCCGCTTTTCCGGCACTTCCCCGGAAAAAAAGCTTGACGCTTCCCACATTTTCCGTATTGTTTCCGCCATCCTCATAATCCAGATACCGGATGTCCCTGTAAAAATCCAAAAATACCCCTCCTTGTCCATTCATACTACTAATATGTGTATGCACAAGAAGGGGCTCATATGTCTTTTTTCTGATTTTCTGTTTTTTTTATTTTACTGGCATTTCAACATGATTATTGCCTAGTATTCTCCATTTTCCAGATTTTTTAAATAGTTCACTACCATAAGGGCGATTTTTAAGGTAAGGGCATCATCAAATACCCGTATATCAAGCCCTGTGGATTTTTGAAGCTTCTCTAAACGGTACAGCAGGGTATTTCTATGGACAAACAGCTTTCTTGCCGTTTCCGATACATTCAGGTTGTTTTCCAGAAACATATTGACAGTAGTCAATGTTTCTTCATCCAGATTATCCGGCATTTCCTGTCCGAATATTTCTTCGATGAACATTTTACAAAGACTTACCGGAAGCTGATAGATCAGACGGCCGATTCCAAGCGTACCATAAGATATCACATCCTTATCCGCATAGAAAATCTTTCCTACCTCCAATGCCATTTTTGCTTCTTTATAGCTTTTCGATACATCCTTTAGCTCATCCACCCGGTTCCCATAGGCCACCTTTACCTTTATCATGGCTTCCGCACTGATCATATCAACAATAGTACGGCATACCTCTTCCACACCTTGAAAATGACTGCCGCTTTCCAACTGCTTTATAATAATGATGCTCCGCTCATCCACAGCAGTTACAAAGTCTCCCGTCTGGGGAGAAAACAGGCTTTTGAGCATTTCCAAAGCTCCGTTATCCTTATCATATTTTGTTTCTACCAGACAGACGACTCTTGGCACTTCAATGTCTATATGCAGCTTTTTTGCCCGGTTATAAATATCCACCAGAAGCAGGTTGTCCAAAATCAGGTTTTGAAAAAAGTTGTTTTTGTCAAACCGCTCCTTATAGGCTACAATCAGATTTTGAAGCTGGCTTACCGCAATTTTAGCAATCGTGTAATCTTCATTGCTGTCCTGACATACCAGTACATATGCCACTTCCTCTTCATCAAACACTTTTAAATACAGATGTCCCGCTATTGCCTGACTGTCTGCAGGCGAAGCAATAAACTCTTCTATCCGTTCCCCTTCAATTTGAATTTTACCGGATGTATCTGCCACAACAGCTCCCGATTCATTTACTACAACCAGTTCCACCTTTGTGATTGACTTCAAATCCTCAATACTGTTCTGAATGACTCCTGCTGATAACATGTACCGTCATATCCTCCTTATCACCCAATAGACTTTGCATTTGCCCGGTGCACCATTTAAAAAGGGGAGATACCTGCGTATCTCCCCATGGCCACATTCTAGTTTGTAATAACCATTTCTGTTTCTTTGTCAAAGACGTGGATTTTTTCTACATCAATTGCAAATTTAACAATGTCGCCAGGTCTTGCTGTTGTACGAGAATCAACTCTAGCTGTCATTGGGAACTCTTCCAAATCAAAGTACAGGTAAACTTCCGCACCAAGTAATTCGTATACTTTTACGGTAGCTTCAAATGTGCTTTGCGGAGAAGCCTCTACCATCATTTCAGAATCATATACATCTTCCGGACGGATACCGAATGTAACAGTTCTTCCGTTGTAGCCGCCTTCAATGAGCTTTTTGGACTTTGCAGGTGGAAGCGGGATAAAGTGACCTGCTACTTTTAATACTGCCGTATCATCTACAACCTCTACTAACGCATCCAGGAAGTTCATCTGTGGAGAACCCATGAATCCTGCAACAAATAAGTTAGCCGGCTTATTATATAAGTTCTGTGGTGTATCTACCTGCTGTACGATACCATCCTTCATAACTACGATTCTTGTACCAAGTGTCATAGCTTCTGTCTGGTCATGTGTTACATAAATGATAGTTGTGCCTAATCTCTGGTGCAGCTTGGAGATTTCTACACGCATCTGTACACGAAGCTTTGCATCCAGATTGGAAAGCGGCTCATCCATAAGGAATACTTTAGGATTACGAACGATAGCACGACCCATGGCAACACGCTGTCTCTGACCACCGGATAAAGCCTTTGGCTTACGGTCAAGAAGCGGAGTCAGGTCAAGAATCTTAGCTGCTTCCTTTACCATTTTATCGATTTCATCTTTTGGTACTTTTCTTAATTTAAGACCAAAAGCCATATTATCATATACGGACATATGAGGATATAATGCGTAGTTCTGGAATACCATTGCAATATCTCTGTCCTTTGGCTCTACATCATTTACTAACTTGTCGCCGATTCTAAGCTCACCGGAAGAAATATCTTCAAGTCCTGCAATCATACGGAGAGTGGTGGATTTACCACATCCTGAAGGACCTACGAAAATGATGAATTCCTGATCTGCGATTTCAAGATTGAAATCCTTTACCGCTTCAAATCCATTTGGATATACTTTACAAACGTTTTTTAAAGATAAACTTGCCATTTAAAATTCCTCCTAAAATTTACTTTTCTATTCACGGTTCTTCAAACCCTATTGCAAGTATATACTAACTATGACTTTTTGCCTATACTCGTATTACACAAATATTTTAAATTTTCCTATACATGTTGCCCAATCTGCCTGCTGTAAATCCGGATATCATCCCTTGTCTTCTTCCTGTTTGAAGTCTTCCTTTTCATCCTTATAAAATGCAAGCTGGTTCTTTCCTCTTTGCTTTGCCTTATAAAGCGCTCTGTCCGCCGCCTTATATAAATCATCAAAATTATCCGCATCTCTCGGGAACACAGCACAGCCAATGCTGGCAGTCACCTTATATTTGGAATACTGTCCCACCTTGAAATCCCGAAACAAATCCTCTACTCTGCCCGATTCTTTTTTCAAAATGCTTTCATCCTTAATATTTTTTAAAAGAAGGATAAATTCATCCCCGCCTACTCTCCCAATAACGTCCGACATTCTAAATTCCGCCTTTAAGCGCATTCCGATAGTCCGCAGGACTTCATCACCAAAAGCATGACCTCTGGTATCATTGATCTTTTTAAAATTATCAATATCAAATACGAACATAAGCGCCTGGGAATCCTGATTGTCCCTTATATATTCGCGAATCTTACGTTCCGTTGCTATTTTGTTATTCAACTCTGTAAGCAAATCCGTGTCCGCTTTTCTCTCCAGCGCCCTGCTCTGGTCATGATATCGTTTTCCATTTATCGCATTAACGATTACAACTAATGTAAAGAAGAGTACCAGAGCGCCTATCATGTTCACTACCATGCTTCTGGTTGCCCTCCATTCGCTATTCTTTATAGTATCCACATAGCTGTTAGTCACTCCCATTACAAAGTACCAGTCATTGACCTCTAACGGAGTAAATGTGCAGTATATTTCATCTTTTCCGATCTTTGCAACAAGGTTCGTCTCCTTTGTCAGCGGTATTTTATCCTGTATAGCTTTTATCGTCTTTTCGTCTTTATTGTTAGCCTCTAGATATTCAAAGAAATTCCCTTCCGTAGAAAGCAGGGAGCTGGAATAAATCAACTTTCCTTCTGCATCCATGACCGCAAACCATGTCCGGCCGTCATAGTCGGAAATCGTAATATACTTTTTCAGCAGCTCTGGTTTAAAGTATGATATGACATAGCCTCCATAATGACTTAACGGGGTGACCGCAGCAATAGTATATGCATCTCCTATAAACTCATCCCTCATGCATATGTAAAATGTTCCAGAACCGGAATCGGATTCCTTCAGATTCTTCATATCCAATTCCACCGGCTCCCCGGTATTGCGGAATCCTGTTCCGTTTTTATCCACTACCGCAGAAGAATATATTAGATTCGTACTCAAAAGTGCCGTCAGGCATTCCTTTACTGGAACGTCCTGTCCTGCCTCCAGCGCATCAAGCAGAACCGAAACCGGCTCCTGAGCGCTTTTGATCCGCTGTAAATAACCGGAAGTCTTTGCCGCATATCCTTTTGCAACTGCAGCAATACTGTTTTCGGTTTTCTGGCTGATGTTTTGATTTTGTGTAATGCCGTAACGATACAGCATAAATGATACTACGAGAAAAAATGCAATGGCTGGAAACAACCATTGGAACAAGATGTTTTTTGTTCCCGAATCCTTCTTTTTCTTCTTCATAATCATTCACCTTTTTTATTATTCCTTCTCTTCCTCTGGCTCTTCCGGCTCAAACTTTTTAAATATCTTATCCATCCAGCAGGCATTGGTATATCCAGCTACTGAAAATCCAAGAGCAGCCACTAGAGGCAGCCATCTTAAGGAAGCAAGCACGAGGACTATGGGAATGCCTGAAAAAACAAGCATGGCCAATGTTTTAGGTATCTGTGAAATGCTGATGAACAATGCATTTTTCATTGTGTTCTTTACGGTGTTTTCAAATCTTGACAGCACAGGGAAAGCATACAGCATTTCGAATGCAAATAACAAAATCCCCAAAAATAAAATACATTCAATCACAAAGGCAACGGTTCCTTCCATTCTGTTGATTATGAAAAACTCTCCGCCGAAAACAACTCCTAAACATAATAAAATAAGCCAGATAATCGTTGCCTGTCTGAAGTTCTCTTTAAAAGAGTGAAAAAAATCTTTCGAAATATATCCCTCTTCATTTTTTGCCATACGCAATGCCACATAGTAAAGGGCTGTGGTAGAGGCTCCTATGGTAATTACCGGAATACAGCAGATAATATATAAAAAATTTAACAGAACCAGATCCGCCGCCTTATTCAAAAAGGCAATGAACGGCCCATCCAGATTGAATATATTTCTCATTTATCCTTTTCCTTTTCCTTTGAAATTGGCATAGACCAGCTCAAACCTTTCATTCATATGCTTGTGGCGTTTCAGCATATGCTCCGACTGCTCTTTTGCCTTCCCCACAATATAATCGTAATTATCTATAACGATTCTTACAATTTCCCTGCTCAGCCTGTTATTGTCGGCTTCTTTCCTAAGGCTGTCTATAATTTCCCCTTTACTCATGGGGCTTCTGTAAAGCCGGGTATTGATCATGGCCGTCAGACAATCCGCTATCTGGAGAATTTTCTGGGAATCATTCATCTCCACTGCTTTTAGACCCTTTGGATAACCTTTGCCGTTCAACCTTTCATGGTGGGCAACCGCAATGGAAACCACATCCTTATCCACCCGGTTATTTAAAATATTTTCTTCCAGCTCCACATGGGTCTGCATCAGCTCCCTTTCTTCTTTTGTAAAGATTTTATCGGAATCGATCATAGATTTTGAAATGGCAAGCATCCCGATATCATGAATCAAAGCCCCATAGTACAGTTTGTTGATATCAGACTTGTTAAATCCCATGATTTTTGCGATTTCCTCACAAATACAAACACATGTCACTCCATCTGCCACCTTATATTTACTTCGGAAGCTCAGGCAATACATGAGCATTTCCATTGCCTGCTTTTTTTCTTCATTGGTAAACATAATATAATCCATCAATTCATCCAGCTCCGTTTCAAAGGCTTCGGTCTGAATCTTTCCGAAAATATCATATTTGTCCTTCGCCCGGAAGAAAAGGCTGATGGCTTCTTCTGAGTATTTTGTTCCCGTATACTTATTGAACATGGAATAATCAAATTTGTCCCCAAGGGCATTGTGGTAAATATCCACCTTTTCCGCAAGATTTATGTAATTGGCAATATCTTTATAAACAAACTCCAAATGTTTCGTTATGAAATAGTCTGTATTATGGTATAAAAGAATCTTCGCCTTTTCCTTCATTGGCGAAAGATTATTCATAAATAGATACCCATAAATGGAATGGGAAATCGGCTCCCTCATTTCAAACCGGAGCATGTCCCCCAGATTATCGGTTTTATAAGCTCCAATATCATGCAGGGTTGCAAGCATGGCGAATTCAGCCATCTCGAATTTTTCGTAACCACCCTTGCATTCCAGCATTTTATAAACAATGTAGGCGGTCCTGGAACCATGCTTCATCAACCGCTTGTCAATCAGTTTTAGTGTATCCCTAGTCAAAAGAAAAATATTCTTACTGCTAATAAAATCCATACTCCTGCCCCCTCCCACTCTATACTTTATACTACCAAAAATCCACCTGTTTTTCAATGTATCTTCCAAGATAATACAAAATTCCATTCCACAGGATTTCACATTACAGGAAAAGAATCATGGGGGTATATCGGACACCTTCTTTGACCAGCTCCACATCCGTATCATGAAATCCCAGCCGATGATAAAAGCCGGTGCCATAGGGAGAAGCATTGACCGTTACCTTATACTCTCCCAGTTCCGTCACAAGATAGTTTTTCAGGTAATCCATAAGCGCCCTTCCTATGCCCTGATAATGATACCGCTCATCTACAAACAAAAGAGAGATATGGGTACGATCCCTTAAGCTGATCATACCTACCAGCTTATGGTCATAAAAGGCTCCGAAAATCTGATAATATCCCTTTTTAAACATTTTGTAAAGCACAGGGTCCGTAATGAAATCCTGAAAACTCTGTACTCCCTCCCTGGAATAATCCCCTGCTTCAAAGCGCAGAAAGGTTTTCCAGACAAGTCCCATGACTTCTTCATATTCCGACCTGCCTACAGGGTATATTTGCAGTTTTTCCCTTTCAATTTTCATAATATCCCTCTTTTGTCTTATATCGTAACTGTTCAGTATCTTCACAGTTACATGCAAAGTTCCCTTTTTATACTACTTTATTAACAAGAGGCAGTCCATTTTCCAGCGCATAGGCATTTTCCAAAGTTTCTATGGCAATAGACTGCATTGCTTCCCTTGTAAAAAATCCCATGTGGGAAGTAATGATTACATTGGGGAAGGTGGTAAGTCTTGCTAAAAGCTCGTCCTCCATAATGTCATTGGAACGGTCCTCATAAAAGACGCCTTCCTCTTCTTCATATACGTCAAGGCCTACCCCTGCAAATTTTTTGCTTAAAAGCCCTTCTATAAGAGCTTCCGTATCAATCAACGCCCCTCTTGACGTATTGATCAGATATACGTTATCTTTCATTTTTGCAATGGTTTTTTTGTTGATGATGTGTTTCGTCTCTTTGGTAAGAGGACAATGGAGGCTGATGACATCTGCCTTTTTCATAAGCTCCTCCAAAGAAACATATTCCACATCCAGGCCTTTTACCGGATAAGGATCGTATGCGAGTATGGACATGCCAAAGCCTTCTAAAATCCTTATCATGGCCTGTCCTATTTTTCCGGTGCCTACCACGCCTGCAATCTTATTATTCAAATCCCGCCCCATCAGGCCATTGATACTCATATTAAAGTCCCTGGTCCTGCCGTATGCCTTGTGGGTAAACCGATTTACAGAGAGCAAAAGTGCTGCCGCATATTCCGCTACCGCTTCCGGCGAATAGCTGGGCACCCTCAGTACTGCTATTTTATCTTCCGCCGCTTTTATATCCACATGATTGTATCCGGCGCTGCGCAAAAGAATCGCTTTTACTTTCATTTCGTACAGCTTTTCTATCATTTGCTTGTTCACATAGTCATTCACGAAAATACAGATAGCATCATAACCTGCTGCCATAAAAATAGTCTCTTCATTACAGGGTACTTCCATGAAATGCAAAGAAAAGCCATACTCTTTTGCAAGTGGCTCAAACCAGATGCGGTCGTATGGCTTTGTAGAATAAAATGCAATTTTCATAATCATTGAAAT
>CAMWWJ010000142.1 GCA_947177925.1 uncultured Lachnospiraceae bacterium | reverse complement strand
GCAGAGCGAGAGCGTGCCCCTAAGACTATTCTATGCTCTGCCAGCTCCCACGTCCCCCCATCCAAATCCCCCTTTTTTCCCACGGAAATCAATTTCCCATATGTGCAGAAAATATTTTTTATGCTATACTATCCAAGAAATACTAATAGAATGAAATAGAAAGAGAATAAAGAGGGACCAAAATGATTTATGAAAATGTATTGGAATGCATGGGACAGACGCCAATCATACGCCTTAACAGAATGACAGAGGAAGACAGCGCAGAAGTGCTTGTGAAATTTGAAGGTCTGAATGTAGGAGGCTCCATTAAAACAAGAACGGCCTATTATATGATTAAAAAAGCAGAAAAAGAAGGAAAGCTGAAACCGGATTCCATTATTGTGGAGCCTACAAGCGGGAATCAGGGAATAGGCCTGGCGCTGGTAGGAGCGGTAAAGGGATATAAGACCATTATTATCATGCCTGATTCTGTCAGCGAGGAAAGAAGGAAGCTGGTAGAGCATTATGGCGCACAGGTAAAGCTTGTACATGATGAAGGCAATATTGGGGAGTGTATTGATGAATGTATGCGGATTGCTCTTTCCATGGCAGGGGAAAATGAAAAGGTATATGTGCCCCAGCAGTTTGAAAATCCGGCTAATCCCATGGTACATAAACACCATACCGGAGTGGAAATACTTGAGCAGGTGGCAGGCCCCATTGACGGTTTTTGTTCCGGGATTGGAACCGGAGGCACCCTAAGCGGCATTGGAGAAGTGTTAAAAGCACAGAACCCGCAAATAGAAATATGGGCGGCAGAGCCGGAAAATGCTGCTATACTGGCAGGAGGAACCATAGGCACTCATTTGCAGATGGGAATTGGTGACGGTCTGATTCCAAAGAACCTGAATCAGCATATTTATGATGATATTTATGTGGTAAGTGATGAAGAGGCTATTCAGAGCGCAAAGGATCTGGCAAGGCTGGAGGGGATTATGTGCGGCATTTCCAGCGGAACCAATGTAGCAGCAGCATTAAAGCTGGCAAAGAAGTTAGGAAAGGGCAAAACAGTTGTAACGGTATTGCCGGATACGGCGGAACGTTATTTTTCCACTCCTTTGTTTCAATAGATTCATGCAGGGATGTTTCGTAAAAAGGAGTATTTTCAATTTTATATAAAGACAGGAGAAGAAACGGAAATATGAAAAAGAACAGACTGAGTAAATTTGTATTCCTCGGCTTACTGGTCATTATGGTAACAGGAATAAGTATTGCAATTGGAATGTCGGTTGGAAATCAGAAAGAAGATCGCTTACAGGAGAATGAACAACAAAAGGAAGAAGTAGAATCTGTATTACAGACGGATGAACAGCAGGAAGGACGACAGGAAGAACAACAGGAAGAACAACAGGAAGGACAGCAGGAAGGACAACAGGAAGAGAAGTTCCCGGAGGCAGAAACCGAAACACCGTTTGATATGGCAAACCCTGTACCGGATGAAACATATACTGCAATTGTTTCCTATCAGGCAAAAAAAGTTCTGCAGTCAGAGAACGGATTAGCAAAGGCAGAAATAACCGTAACGATGCCACAGCTTGCCATGCGTTCCGTTACAGCAGAAAAAATCAATGAGCAGCTTTTTGATTTTTATAGGAATGAGTACGAAACGGGAATTGCTACTGGTGAAGCGGATGCCAGATTCCAGCAGGAGTCCAGTGAAGACATGGGAGAGGATTTCTATTATGATTATACCTATGAAGTGGGATATGAGATTACGCTTTTAAACGACCAGTACTTGTCCATTCTGGCAGATGGATATGAATATGCAGGAGGCGCTCATGGAATGCCTTTTCGGACATCGATGATCTTTGATTTGGAAACCGGAGAACAGGTAAAGGGAGAAAGCCTTTTTGAAGTATCGGAAGAACAGTTTAGGGAGATCAAGCTTGAAGCATACAGAGAGCTGATAGCCCAAAGTGAAGAGGGAATGTACTGGGAGAATGCCCTTTCTATTGTAGAGGAAAGTGCTAATTTTGACAGTGATTATTATCTTACTGAAAATGGAGTTACCTTCTATTATCATCCTTATGCGCTTGCGCCTTATGCAGCGGGATACGTGGAAGCAACCGTACCATATGAAAAACTGCCTCTTGTGAAAGGATAAAATAAAAAACAGGCATTGGTTGGAAAGAATGGATTTCCAGTGCCTGTTTTGCAGTTACAGGAATTCTACCGATAATACACCTTTTATATGTTCCACCATATCCATATACTCATCCAGTTTTTTGATATCCGGAATTATGAGAGTGGCAAAGATGGAAAGAGGCTGCCCCTTTACCTTTGGTTTTATCACATCAAAATTATCCACCAGGATTTGTTCCGTTCGAAATGTCTCCATAAGAAGAGGGATGGCTTTGCTGCTCTCGATATCCAGATACAAGGTAAAGTATCTGCTGTGCTTATATGCTTTCTTTTCAATGACCGGAAGCACATGAAGGGCAAACAGCATGAGCAGGCAGACCAGGATTCCGCCGTCTAAAAAGCCGATGCCAACGGCCACGCCAATGCAGGCACAGGTCCAAAGGCTGGCAGCGGTAGTAAGCCCTTTTACCTGATGACCGGATACGATGATGGTTCCAACGCCCAGAAAGCCTACACCGCTGATTACCTGGGCTGCCATTCTCGCCATATCGGATTTTCCGGGGAAGGCAACTTCCATGTACTGAGCGGTTAACATCACCAGTGCAGAGCCAAGGCATACAATGGTGTGGGTCTTGGTTCCGGCGCCTCTGCGCTTAACCCCTCGTTCCAAACCGATGATACAGCCAAGAATAAGAGCGGCAAAAATACGTATAAAAATGTGTAAAGGAGTCCATTGGGAAAAGGATGTGAAAAACATGGAATCCCCCTTTCTTTTGGTTGAAAGTATTGGATTTTTCAAATAAAAGTATATATAAACAGTATATACTGGAATCGATATTGTTTTCAATATATAATTCCAATGCGTTGACGAATTTTAGAAAAAATAATATAATAATAAAGTGGATTTTTAGGTGGAATGCTTTTGGGGGAGTAAGAGGAAATAGGAAAATGTTAGGATAAAGCAGGCGATGACAATGAATGAAACCCAGATTGAAAAAAGCGGATTGGTTTTAGATGATGGAAGAATTGAAAAAATCGAAGAGTTTAAAAGTCCTGAAGCATTATATGAGGACCTTATTAAACGTGTGCGCAAATATCATCCCAGCGATGATATTTCTTTGATTGAAAAGGCTTATAAGACCGCAGCGGATGCCCATAAGGAACAGGTGCGCAAATCAGGAGAGCCTTATATTATCCATCCACTCTGCGTGGCAATTATTCTGGCTGATTTAGAGCTTGATAAAGAAACGATAGCGGCCGGACTGCTTCATGACGTGGTGGAGGATACCATTATTACGGACAGTGAAATCGCCGCAGAGTTTGGAGATGACGTGGCGCTGTTAGTTGACGGCGTTACCAAGTTGGGAAAACTGCAGTACAAAGAAAAAAAGGATGCGGTTACCAATGATAAGCTGGAGATGCAGGCAGAAAACTTAAGGAAGATGTTCCTTGCCATGGCTAAGGATATCCGCGTCATTATGATCAAGCTTGCGGACAGACTGCACAATATGCGGACGCTGACTCATATGAGGCCGGAGAAGCAGCAGGAAATCGCAAGGGAGACTATGGATATTTATGCGCCCATTGCCCATCGTCTTGGAATTTCCAAGATTAAGGTGGAATTGGATGATTTGTCTTTAAAGTATTTACAGCCGGATGTCTATTATGATCTGGTGGATCGGATTGCCGTAAGGAAAAGCGAAAGAGAAAAGTATGTACAGGATATTGTGGACGAAGTTTCAAGGCATATCCAAAATGCAGGAATTAAAGCAAAAATAGACGGACGTGTAAAGCATTTTTTCAGCATATACAAGAAGATGAAGAACCAGAATAAGACCATTGACCAGATTTATGACTTATTTGCGGTTCGCATCATTGTGGACAGCGTAAAGGACTGCTATGCAGCGCTGGGCGTCATTCATGAGATGTATAAGCCCATTCCCGGCCGGTTCAAGGATTATATTGCCATGCCCAAGGGAAATATGTACCAGTCTCTTCATACTACGCTGATTGGCTCTACCGGGCAGCCCTTCGAAATACAGATTCGTACTTATGAGATGCATAAGACTGCAGAATACGGTATTGCCGCCCATTGGAAGTATAAGGAAGCCTCCGACGGAAAAAAGGTAAAGGCAGGAGAAGAAGAAAAGTTAACATGGCTAAGGCAGATTCTGGAATGGCAAAAGGATATGTCTGACAATCAGGAGTTCATGCACCTTTTAAAAAGCGATCTGGATTTGTTTTCAGACAGTGTATATTGCTTTACTCCTACCGGAGAGGTAAAGAACCTTCCGGCAGGCTCTACACCCATTGATTTTGCTTATTCCATTCATTCAGCGGTAGGCAATAAGATGATTGGCGCCAGAGTGAACGGAAAGCTGGTTACCATAGACTATCAGATTAATAACGGTGACCGGATTGAGATTATGACATCCCAGAATTCCAAGGGACCAAGCCGTGACTGGCTCAATGTGGTAAAATCCACCCAGGCAAAAAATAAAATCAATCAATGGTTTAAAAATGAATTTAAAGATGAAAATATTATAAAGGGCAAAGAGTTGATTCAGGCTTACTGCAAAGCAAAATCCATCAACCAGTCGGACGTACTGAGACCGGAATATATGGAAGCAGTCATGCGCAAATATGGCTTCCGGGATTGGGAATCCGTTCTGGCAGCGATCGGTCATGGAGCTTTAAAGGAAGGTCAGGTAATCAATAAGATGCAGGAGCTTTTTGATAAGGCTCATAAGCAGAAACCAAGTGATTTGGAGATTATTCAGGCTGTATCGGAAAGTACCCATACAAAGCCTATGCAGCCAAAATCCCGAAGCGGTATTATGGTAAAAGGAATTCATGATGTGGCAGTGCGGTTTTCCAAGTGCTGTGCGCCGGTTCCAGGTGATGAAATCGTAGGATTCGTCACAAGAGGAAGATGAGTTTCAATTCACAGGACGGATTGTATCAATATTATCAATTTGTCAGAAATGGAAAGAGGCCGTCTGATTGATGCGGAATGGCAGGAAGAAACAAGCGACGGAGAAGAAAAGTATCTGGCAGAAATCGTGATTTATGCCCATAATCGTTACGGGCTTTTAGCGGATATTTCCAAGGCATTGACAGAGCGCAACATTGATATTATTTCCATGAATACAAGAACAAGCAAACAGAATATTGCCACTATGGCCACCACATTTGAAGTCAGCAGCAGAGAAGAACTAAATAAAATCATAGATAAGATACGGGCTATTGACAGCATTATCGATATAGAGAGAAATCCGGGCTGAGTTATGGAAAAAACGGTGTCCGCCCATAGTGGGATTTCATAAAAGGAGAGGAAAAAGCATGGTTAAGATTGGAAGGCTGACAATGGGAGTCTGCCAGACAAACTGTTATTTTTTGTATGAGGAAGGAAAAGATAAAGTAATTTTTGTGGACCCGGCGGACAAGGGAGCACAGATTTATGAAAAGTTAAAGGAAGCAGGCTTTGAAGTAGCTGCCATCCTTTTGACACACGGACATTTCGACCATATCTGGGGCTGCAACGAACTGCGGGAGGCGGCAGGAGTAAAGGTATATGCTTATGAAGGGGAAAAGGCTCTTTGTGAGGATGCGGTAAAGAATGTTTCCGACTATGCCGGAAGGCCATATACGGTAAAGGTAGATGAATATTTAAAGGACGGACAGAGCCTTACGATTGAAGGCATGACTTTCCGGGTAATTGCCACGCCGGGGCATACGGAAGGAAGCTGTTGTTATTATTTTGAGGAAGATAAGATTTTAGTAAGCGGCGATACGCTTTTTGCAGAATCCCTTGGAAGGACTGACCTACCTACCGGAAGCGAGTCCGCCCTGATTCGTTCCATCAAGGAAAAGCTTGCCGTGCTGCCAGGGGATGTAAAGGTCTATCCCGGGCATGGAATGGATACCACGATTGGCTTTGAGATGGAAAATAATCCGTTTCTGGCATAGCATATTTGATGGAGAATATTTAAAATCAGCAGAGATAATGAGGAAACACATATGTTAATGATAAAAAGTAATATGCCGGGGTTTGAATATGATATTCATTCCCTGGTAAAAGCATTTTATGGAGAGAAAACAGTAAAGGTGGTTTCTATGGAGGTTTGCCGGCAGGAAGCTGACAAAATGTCCATGGAGCCATTTCTTTGTGTAGAGCTTTTTTCACATGAGGGGAAAGTGGAATGTACGTTTTTTCCGGATGAAAATCATGTGGAAGCGGAGAAATTCCCCTGGGAATTTGAAATAGATTTGTTGAAAGAAAAGAAGACGTTTAAAAATGAGTTTAAGAAATTTTTCTATCAATGCCTTTGCCAGATAACAGGAAAAGAGCTGCCATGGGGAAACCTGACCGGAATACGGCCTACGAAAATTGCCATGGGAATGCTTGAGGAAGGCATGGAAGAAAATAAGATTCTTGCTTTTCTGGAAACGGAGCATTTTGTAAGCCGGGAAAAAGCAGAACTAAGTCTGGATATTGCAAAAAGGGAACGGAAGCTTTTATCCTCGATTCATTATGAGGATGGATACAGCCTGTATATTGGCATTCCCTTTTGTCCCACTACCTGCCTGTATTGTTCCTTTACCTCATATCCCATATGCAGCTTTCGGGAAAAGGTGGAAAAGTACATGGACTGTCTGATTGAGGAAATGGATTTTGTGGCAAAAGCATATAAAGGAAAAGTACTGGACACGGTCTATATTGGAGGAGGCACTCCTACCACTTTGGAAGCAGCCCAGTTAGACAGGCTGATTTGCGCATTGAAAGACCGATTTTCTTTTGAACAGGTAAAGGAATTTACGGTAGAAGCAGGAAGGGCAGACAGCATTACAAAAGAAAAGCTGGAAGTGCTCTTTTCCCATGGTGTCACAAGAATTTCTGTAAATCCTCAGACTATGAAGGAGGAGACTTTAAGGCTGATTGGAAGAAGGCATACAGTAGAGCAGGTAAAGGAAGCTTTTGGATTGGCAAGAGAAGTGGGCTTTACAAACATCAATATGGATTTGATTTTAGGATTGCCAGAGGAAACAAAAGAGGATGTAGAAGGAACTATCTCTGAAATACGAAAGCTGGCTCCAGACAGCCTTACCATTCATTCTCTGGCAATCAAAAGAGCCTCTAAGTTAAATGAATGGGTAGAGAAAAACGGCATATCCATGCTTAAGAATACAGATGAGACTATGGAAATTGCCGCAAGGGGAGCAAAGGAGCTTTCCATGAAGCCTTATTATCTGTACCGACAGAAAAATATGGCAGGAAATTTTGAAAATGTAGGCTATGCAAGGGAAGGATGCTTTGGAATTTATAATATTCTGATTATGGAGGAGAAACAGACTATCGTAGCGCTGGGGGCAGGGTCCATTACGAAAAGGGTGTATTCTGACGGGCGGATTGAACGATGTGATAATGTGAAGGATGTTTCCCAGTATATGGAGAGAATTGACGAGATGATTGAGAGGAAGCGGGAGCTTTTGAAAGAGTCGTAAAAGTACTGTGCGAAGTATATTAACAAATGATACCATAAAATGCCTGTAAAAAGACATGGAAAGGGAAAAGCAAAAAATGAAGGGGACAGATATTAGTTTTCTGATAGAAAACATTAAATTTAATTTCAGAGTCAGTTGTGTAATCATCTCGCCAATGGATAAAAAAATTCTGTTGCATAAGAAAAAGGGAGATTCTTTTTGGAACCTTCCAGGTGGAAGAACGGTCATTGGAGAGAGCAGCATGGAGGCTGTGAAAAGAGAGATTCGGGAAGAAATAGGGTGTGAGTGCAAAATAAAGCAATTAGTGACAGTTTCGGAAAATTTCTTTACCTTAAATGGTATAAAGTATCACGAACTGCTTATGATTTTTTCAGGAGAGCTTGAGAACGAAATAGATGAGGATAAGCTTGAGGAGGATATTGAAATAAAATGGATTTCCAGTGAGGAGCTTGACCATATGGATATCAGGCCGGAATTTACCAAAAGCATTATGAAGCAGGTATGTGAAAACGCAGACAGTATACAGCCTATCTGCTGGATTGTTAATCAGGAAGAACACACTTCCCAAAGAAAAAATACCAAAAACTTTCTTAAATGAATAAGTCTATCCTTTTGGCTAGTTTACTTTTCGGATCCTTGTCAAGTATACTGTTATGGAATGTAAGAAATGAGGTAATGGCTCGGCTTTTTATGGTAGAGCTGGATAAACGGACGTGGGAGATGGCATGGCATAGGATAGTCTTCAGGGCACGCTCTCGCTCTGCAAAGACGCAGCGGTACTAATGCACCAAAATACGGTG
>CAMWWJ010000141.1 GCA_947177925.1 uncultured Lachnospiraceae bacterium | reverse complement strand
ATTCTAATGTTATTAAAATGACAGCATCAGATGAAAGAATTAATGCTTTCATTCCGCAAGAGTTTTTAATATTCTATTACGAGATGTCCGATAAAGATATGGAATTCTACCATTCCTTAATCGAAAACTATGACAAATAAGCAAAAGAAAAAAACGAATATTGTTTACCTATGGTAGTGTTTTATTCAATGCAGATATGAATTAGGTTTTCTCCCCAGTTGCCATTCATAAAATGTTATAATATGTTACTTGATTTTCTTTCCCTTATGAGGGTTCGTAATACAAGGAAAAGGGATATAATGTAAGGGAAAGAATAAGGGCAAACTCACTTGCTATAAATTTAGTGGTTTCAAGGGCTTGCGGACTTTTTAGAGATAAAATATAATATCTGTTAAGTGATAAAGATTTTGTCTTATCAGAATTTGGCATTTTATGGGGAGCCTTAATATGGAAATTGTAAAAATAAATCAACAAAATCTTACAGATATAAATAAAGCAAATCAGCCGTTTGAAATCATTGGAAAAATAAAGCCTGTATTTATCAACGGAATATGGACATATACGGAAGAAATATATGAACAATCCAATATGAAAGTATATCCGGATGATACTTTGGACTATGCTAGTTATATCAATAATCCCGATAAAACTATTTTCTTAGCCTATTCTGATGCCGGATGTGTTGGACAAATTGTTCTGAAAAGAGATTGGAATAGGTATGCTTTTATTGAGGATATTTGTGTTGCAAAATCGGAAAGGGGACGGGGAATCGGCACAGGTTTAATACAAAAGGCAATTGAATGGGCTGAAAATTCTAATCTAAAGGGTTTAGCATTAGAAACGCAGGACAATAATTTGTTGGCTTGTCGGTTCTATGCAAAATGCGGCTTTGTAATCGGTGCAGTCAACACTATGCTTTATAGGAACTTTAATAATGATGAATTTGCTGTTTTTTGGTATTTATTGTTTTGAAGAGTATTACAACTTCCATTTTGTCGGGAAGATACAGAACTAAGCACTTAGGAAAATTTAAGTGCTTTTCTTCTGCTCTATTTGCAAACATTAAAATGATAAAATCGTTTGACAGAGCAGAAATATAAAAACTGAATATTGCTTACTTATGGTAGCGGTTTATCCTAACGGAAAATCAGCTACCTTTTATTTTCAGCAAGGGCATATTTGAGAGGCTGTCAAAAGAAAAACGGTTAGAATTATATGCAGTTCTATCAGTTAGCCAAAATAGAATACATTTTCTGCTATACCGTTTTTCGGGAAGGTGAAAGACTTTCAATATTCTGCCCTAAATCTTGACACTGCTAAGATTAAGTGATATAATCTTAACAGTGATAAGATTGGAGGAGAGGTATATGAAGGAAAAGTCATATCATCATGGTGATTTGCGACGTGCTTTAATTGAAACTGGAATAGAGTTCATTAAACAGGAGGGTGAAGAAACATTATCTTTACGCAAAATAGCTGAAATGTGTGGTGTCAGCAATGCGGCACCTTACGCTCATTTTAAGACCAAAGATGAATTTATAGTTGCAATGCAACGGTATGTTATGGATTTATTTGCTGCTACATTAGAAAAAACAGCTATGGAATATAAAAACAGTCCTTCTATACTTCCTATGCTTGGAAAAACATATGTGATGTTCTTTTATCAAAACCCATTTTACTATGATTTTTTATTTTCACGTAAAAACATTAGGATAAAATTATCTCTTGGCAATACTGATACATACGAAAATCCACCGTTAGCTATTCTGCAAAAAACGGCTGCATCGGTTTTTGGTAAAGCAAAACTTCCAGAAAAAGTGATACGGGATAAGATTATTGCTATGTGGGCTTTGGTGCATGGGTTAGCTGCTATTGTTGCAATGCCCAATATTGAATATGACGATAATTGGGAAACAAGGATAGAAGAAATCATTAAGTCCATTTCTATACCTTATCAGACGCAGGAGGCAAAAGAATGAATATTTTAATACACGATTTAAGCAATGAACAATTTCAATCTCTATTTCCCGAAACAAACAATGATGTTTATATTATTTCAGATATCGGGACAATACAACATTGTATCGGCTGTTATGGTTGTTGGATAAAATCCCCCGGTAAATGTGTATTGAAAGATGGATATGACAACATGGGAGAATTACTCTCAATGAGTGAAAAAGTGACCATTATCAGCCAATGTTTTTATGGCTGTTACAGTCCGTTTGTGAAAAATGTTTTAGATCGAAGCATTCCTTGGCTGCTTCCATTCTTCAAAATAAGAAACAACGAAACTCATCATAAAAGACGCTATCAAAACAATATGCAGCTTGCAGTACATTTTTATGGTGCAAATATCACCAAAGAAGAAAGAGAAACGGCTAAGAAACTGGTAAAAGCAAATTGTGTTAATTTTTATGTGGAGAACTATGAAATTTCCTTTTCAAATTCATTAGAAGAGTTATGCGGGGAGGTAACTACCATATGAAAATTTGCATTATAAACGGAAGCCCAAAAACAAGTAAAAGTGTATCCGAATTGCTTATTGAATATTTAATGCCATTTATCGAGGGAAACGAAGTAGTAACATACAATGTGTGTAGAACAGATTTTTCCAAAACACAGTTTTCACAAATACAAAGCAGCGAGGTACTTATATTTGTATTTCCTCTGTATGTTGACAGTATCAATTCACACTTGCTGCGCTTTCTCGTTGAGCTTGAAAAAAAGGGATTTGAAAATAAGAATATTAACGTATACTGTATTATTAACAATGGATTTTATGAGGGCCGGCAAAATCATGTGGCTGCCGATATTATGAAAAATTGGTGTAAAGCTACTGGTTTGACCTACGGTCAAACGCTTGGTATAGGGGCAGGAGAAATGCTTCCATTTCTCAAAGATATACCATTAGGACATGGACCTAATAAGAATATTGGAATTGCCTTTCAAAAGTTGAGCTACCATGTACTGTCTTTAAATAAAGGGAAAGACTTATTTATCTCACCGAATTGGCCGCGATTTCTTTGGAAAATACAGGCATCTTTGTATGTTTGGTATCCACGCGCAAAAAAGAACGGATTAAAAAGAAAAGAATTAAAAGATAAAGCAAATCTTTCTACTGCTGTACCAAATACCGCCAATAAAGCCATCAAATGGAAGAGCAGCAAAAAAAGCAAAAATAGTAATTAAAACCAAGTAAATTTTTGCCAATCCCCAGTAGAAGCTGTGATAAGAAAAGTCTTACGGGCCTTCATAGAGCGAGAGCGTGCCCATAAGACTTTTCTTATCACAGCTTCTACGTCCCGATATCAACACTTCATTTCTAACTTTTCCCACCCCACTTTGTTAATAAATTACCAATCAAACCTTGATTTCTCCCCCTCTTTATGTCAAAATAGAAGTTGTCCCAAAACCATATTATTGGAGGAGAATATCATGAGAGGAATTGATACACAGGTAAGAAAGGTCCGCAGAAGAGTTTTTAAAGAAGTAGCCAGCCTGGCTTACTTTTCTGAAAACCTTATAGATGACATGGAAGCGCTTCCTTATAAAATCGTAAGTACCGAAGACCCGGATTATTGGGAAAGTGTCTACAGGGAACGGGCGGTGGTCCGTGAAAGAATCCGCCTTGCCATGGGGATGAGCCTACGGCCTGAGGATGCTCCGGTACATCTTTCCCAGGGGGTGGAAGAAAGCAACATTGCGGAAAAATATTATGAGCCCCCTCTTATGCAGGTCATCCCTTCTGCCTGCAATTCCTGTCCTGAAAATAAATATGACGTAACCGATAAATGTATGGGCTGTCTGGCGCACCCCTGCAATGAAGTATGTCCAAGGGGCGCCATTACCATGAAAAACGGCAGATCCCACATCGATCAGGAGAAATGTATCCGGTGTGGCAAGTGCAAGACGGTATGCCCCTATGATGCCATTTCCCATCAGGTAAGGCCATGTGCGGCAGCCTGCGGTGTAAATGCCATCAAGAACGATTCCAGAGGAAGGGCGGTCATTGACAATGAGATCTGCGTTTCCTGCGGGCAGTGCATGGTATCCTGTCCCTTTGGAGCCATTGCGGATAAGTCCCAGATATTCCAGCTGATTCGTGCCATGCAGGCGGGAAAGAAGATCATAGCCCAGGTGGCGCCTGCCTTTGTGGGGCAGTTTGGAAAAGGAGTATCGCCGGATACCTTGAAGCAGGCATTAAAGGAAATCGGCTTTTATGACGTATATGAAACTGCCATTGGAGCGGATATGGGTGCCATGGCGGAGGCAAAGCACTATGTCCATAAGGTGACCACAGGTGAGCTTCCCTTTTTGCTCACATCCTGTTGCCCATCCTGGTCTATGCTGGCAAAGAAGTTCTTTCCGGAAACCATTGGAAGCATTTCCAATGAGCTGACCCCTATGGTTGCCACCGCCAGGGTAATCAAGCAGGAACATCCCGATTCTGCCATTGTATTTATCGGCCCATGCGCTTCCAAAAAACTGGAGGCTTCCAGAAGGACTGTGCGTTCCGATGTGGATTTTGTCATTACCTTTGAGGAGCTTCAGGGAATGTTCGATGCAAAGGGAATCGATTTGACAAAAATTGAACCTGCGGAGCCTTTAAATGATGCTACTGGTGCAGGCAGGGGCTATGGTGTGGCAGGCGGTGTTGCCAGCGCCATTGAAGAATGTATCAGAGAGTATTATCCGGATGTGGATGTGAATATTGAACATGCGGAAAGTCTTACAGAATGTAAAAAAATTCTCATGCTTGCCAAGGCAGGAAAGAAAAACGGATGCCTGATTGAAGGAATGGCATGCCCGGGAGGCTGCGTGGCAGGAGCCGGCACCAATATCGCCATTCCGGTGGCAACAAAAGAAGTAAATGCCTTTAAAGCAGCTTCCGAAATAAAAATTCCCGGTCCCGATACCAATCAGGAGCAGGTAGAATAACTGAAACAGAGAGGAAAGTATTATGCAGAAAATAAGAACACGTTTTGCACCAAGCCCTACAGGAAGAATGCATGTGGGAAATTTAAGGACTGCCCTTTATGCGTACTTGATTACAAAGCATGAAGGCGGGGATTTTATCCTTCGCATTGAAGATACGGATCAGGAAAGACTGGTGGAGGGAGCCGTTGATATTATTAACCGTACCTTGGAAAAGACAGGTCTGATCCATGACGAAGGACCGGATAAGGATAAGGGCGTAGGACCTTATGTACAAAGTGAAAGACAAGCACAGGGATTGTATCTGGAATATGCCAAAAAGCTCATAGACAAAGGAGAAGCATATTATTGCTTTTGTGATAAAGAACGGCTTGCTTCCCTGACCACTACCGTAGCCGGAAAGGAAATCAATGTATATGACAAGCATTGCCTGTCCCTGTCCAAAGAAGAAGTGGAAGAAAAGCTGGCTTCCGGCATTCCTTATGTAATCCGCCAGAACAATCCTACAGAGGGAACCACCACTTTTGTGGATGATATTTACGGAGAAATTACCGTAGACAACAGCGAGCTTGATGATATGATCTTAATCAAATCCGACGGCTATCCCACCTATAATTTTGCAAATGTGGTAGACGATCATTTAATGGGAATCACTCATGTGGTAAGAGGGAATGAATACTTATCCTCTTCCCCAAAGTATAACCGTCTTTATGAAGCCTTTGGCTGGGAAGTGCCTACCTATGTACACTGCCCGCTGATTACGGACGAAGAGCATCATAAGCTTTCCAAGCGGTCCGGTCATTCCTCCTATGAGGATTTGCTGGAGCAGGGATTTTTGTCGGAAGCTATTGTAAACTTTGTGGCGCTTTTGGGCTGGAGCCCGGAGGACAACCGGGAGATCTTCTCCTTACAGGAACTGGTGGAGGCTTTTGATTACCGCCATATTTCCAAATCTCCTGCAGTATTTGATTACACAAAGCTGAAATGGATGAACGGAGAATATATGAAGGCCATGGAATTTGACCGGTTCTATGAAATGGCGCTTCCTTATTTGAAAGAAGCCATTACCAGGGATCTGGATTTGAAAAAAATAGCAGCTATGGTAAAGACCAGAATCGAAATCTTTCCGGATATCAAGGAATTGGTGGACTTTTTTGAAGAGCTTCCAGAATATGATGTGGCAATGTATACTCACAAAAAGATGAAGACCAATACGGAATCCGCCCTTTCCGTATTAAAGGAAGTGCTTCCCATTTTGGAGGAAACAGAGGATTATTCCAACGATGCATTGTATGAAAGACTGGTTCAGTTCGTGGGGGAAAAAGGATATAAAAACGGTTATGTGATGTGGCCTGTCCGGACAGCGGTTTCCGGTAAGCAGATGACTCCGGCAGGAGCTACGGAGATTATGGAAGTGCTTGGAAAAGAGGAATCCATTGCCCGTATCAAAAAAGGAATCGAGCTGCTTGAACATGCCTGAAAAGTCTTTGAATCCTGAACAGGAAAAAGCAGTTTTACACGGAGAGGGACCGGCTATGGTACTGGCCGGTCCCGGTTCCGGAAAAACCTTTGTCTTAACAAAACGTATCAAACATCTGATCTTACACCATCACATCAATCCCCAGAATATTCTTACCATTACATTTACAAGGGCGGCCGCCATGGAAATGAAGAAGAGAGCCGTTGCCATGGAAAAACAGGCAGCACAGGCGGTATTTGGAACCTTTCATTCCGTCTTTTTTCAAATCTTAAGAACATCTTATCAATATTCCCAATTTTCCATTATTACCGAAGGAGAAAAGCAGCAAATCATAAAAGAAATCCTATATAGAACTTCTGTGCCCGAGGAAGACATACAATCCATGACCTTAAATATCATGAAAGAAATCAACCGGATCAAGGCAAAGGATTGTGCCATAAATGAGTACGAGGGCGGCATATTAGAGCCGGAACTGTTTCGGAGAATTTACGGAGAGTATGAAAAGGAACTGCTTTTCCGTAAAAAAGTAGATTTTGACGGTATCCTTTTTCTATGCAGGGATTATCTTACACAGGATAAAAAAGCATTGGGCTTTTGGCAGAACCGGTTTTCTTTTTTCCTCATTGATGAATTTCAGGATATCAACCGGGTTCAATATGAAGTCATAAGTCTCCTTGCCTCAAAAAGCAGGAATCTGTTTGCAGTGGGGGATGATGACCAGTCCATATACGGCTTTCGAGGCTCCAAGCCCGGTTTTATGAAGGAATTTTTAAAGGATTTTCCAAATGCGGCCCAAATCGTCCTAAACACCAATTATCGAAGCAGAAAGGAAATCGTGGATGTGGCGGGAAAAAGCATTTCTCACAATAAGAACAGATTTCCCAAAAGGATTGTTTCCGGCAGAGAAGAACAACAGGAAGAAAAAGGACAGAAGGCTGCCGTTACCATCCACATATGGAAGGAGGAGCAGGAAGAAATAGAACATATCATACGGGAAATCCAAAAGAGTCCCTGTGAAATGGAGAAAATGGCCGTGTTGTTCCGGACTAATCAGAAGGCACAGATGTTTGCGGAAAAACTGTTTTCCCACAATATTCCCTATGTCATGAAGGAAAAGCCGGAAAATTTTTACGAACACCCTATGGTACGGGATATTTTGGCATATTTAAGGTTTGCCCATATGGAACAAAGGCGGTCTTATTTTTATCAGTTTATGAATAAGCCCCTTCGATATATTCGAAGAGAAGCCGTAACTTCAGAGCTGGTAGATTTTCAAGAGTTATACATTGCTTACTTCGGAAAAAAACAGATGTTGTCCAATTTAAGAAAGCTGGAGAAAGATATAAGCTTTTTGAAAACTCTGGATGCATATGCCGGAATTTCCTACGTGCTAAAAGCCATCGGATATGAAGCCTACAGCCGCACAAGCACAGGTGGAAACATGGAGAAATGGAAAGAGCAGGAAGAAATTCTACAAGAATTAAAGAACCGGGCAAAAGAGTTTCATAGCGGTAAGGAATTTCTTGCATTTATAGATGCATATACCGTTCATTTTAAAGAAACAGCAGAAACCAGGAAACAGGAGGAGCAGGGAAAAGGAATCCGGCTTATGACTTACCACGGAAGCAAAGGGCTGGAATTTAAAGAAGTCTATCTGCCTTTTTTAGTGGGAGGCGTAGTGCCTTACCACAAAGCGGCAACAGAGGAAGAAATGGAAGAGGAACGAAGAATGTTCTATGTGGCAATGACCAGAGCAGAGAATAAGCTCTGCATGAGCGCAACGGAAAATGGAGCTGCGAAAAGGTCGGTTTTTTTGGAAGAGCTGGGGATGGAAGGTGACAGGGTTGATGGAGGTCTTTAAGTAGTGGAGAAGGGGACGCAACAGAGGGATGTGGGCGGATTCCAGGCTGAGTTTTTGATGGTGCTTTTTCTAAACAGCCTGGGAAGGGTTCGGTACCGTCCGGGTCGTCATATAGCGCCCTCCATGGCGCAATATGACTAAAATGTGTGC
>CAMWWJ010000140.1 GCA_947177925.1 uncultured Lachnospiraceae bacterium | reverse complement strand
TGTATAAATCTTTCAAAGTTCATCAATTTCTGCTTGACTTTTTATTTGCAGACTTTAGAAAATATGCTCAGCGTGGAGCCCGTCCCAATGCCTGCGGCGAGAACCTCTGATTGAAAATTGATTTCCGTGCTTCATAATTCCCTAAGAATATGTTACACTGACCTTACACAAAATTCTTGAAAAAACCTTTAGGAGAATGCCATGATTACCATAAGCTTATGTATGATCGTAAAAAATGAAGAGAAGGTTCTAAAAAGATGTCTTACTTCCATTGCCGACCTCATGGATGAAATCATTATCGTAGATACCGGCTCCACCGACCGCACAAAGGAAATTGCAAAGGGCTTTACGGATAAAGTATATGATTTTACCTGGACCGGAAGCTTTTCCGACGCAAGGAACTTTTCCTTTTCCAGGGCGACTATGGAATACATATACTGTGCCGATGCCGACGAGGTTTTAGAGGAAGAAAACAGAAACCGGTTCCGGCTCTTAAAACAAAGCCTGCTGCCGGAAATCGATATTGTCCAAATGCTTTATTGCAATCAGTTATCCTATAATACGATCTACAATTATGACAGGGAATATCGTCCCAAGCTTTATAAACGCCTTCGTACCTTTACATGGGAAGGAGCTATTCACGAGGCAGTCCGGTTAGAACCTGTGATTTATGACAGCGACGTGGAAATACTCCACATGCCACTAGGGGAACACACATCCAGAGATTTGAAAGCCTTTGAAGCAATGGAGAAAAACGGAGTACGTTTCGATAAAAGACTGCACAATATTTATGCAAAAGAACTGTTCATATCCGGCAGTGAAGAGGACTTTATCCGGGCGCTTCCTGCCTTTCTGAATACTTTAGCCGATACTACCCGCACAGAGGATGAAATCATGGAGGCATGCTGCGTGGTTGCAAAAGCTTACCGCCTGCAGCATGACACCGAAAGCTTCTTCAAATATGCCCTGAAAAACGTTGCCGGGAATGTCTGCTCCGAAATATGCTATGAGCTTGGGAAGCATTATGAATCCCTGTCGGATTATGAAGAGGCAGTGATCTGGTAATATAATGCCGCCTATGAGACGAAAAGCATATTAAATATCCGTTTAAGCGGCGACCTTCCCCTGCTTGCCATTGCCGGCTGCTACGAAAAACTTGGGCTTATGGAGGAAGCAGAGGCTTACCGGAAGGCAGGAAATGACTGGACCTACCAGGCAATCGCCTCTTCCAGCGAAAAGGAATAGATCACCCTTTCCTTTACCCGCTTTTTTAACAGAGAACAAAGGGCTTCTCCGTAATAATTCAACTGGGTTTCATAACGGCGAAGTAATTCCACCATAGCTTCCACCCGGTCAGTTTTGTAATCCAGCACCACAAGCTCCCCGTCTTCCTCAAAGTATACGTCAATGATTCCCTGAATCAATACGATTTCTTCCTTGGGGAACTGCGGATTTACCCGTTCTGCCGATATGCCGATTACGAAAGGTCTTTCTTTATAAAGCCTTCCCGCCTTTGCCGCCCTGCACATTTTCTGCCCATAGATAGAAACCACAAAGGCAGCGATTTTATCCGGCCTTACAAGCTCCATATATTCTCTTGTAAGCCTTCCTGACTGTACAAAGCCTTCCATATCCTGCTTCACTTTTTCCGCCAGTCTCTTTTGAGCCTTTTCCGGCTTTTCCCCTTCTTCTCCTTTCAGTTCATATTCTCTGTAATCCAACAGCTCAAGCACCTTGTGGTAGGCGCTTCCCCTGCTTGTTCCGCCTGCTTCCTGCTCTTCCCTTAAAAAGCCCGGCAGATAAGGCACCGGTGGTCTTTCCGTTTCAAAAATAGAGTGGAGTTCTTCTCCCTCTTCTTTCATGGCTTCCAGCTTCAGTTCAGAAACGCTTGTCTTTGTATACATCCTGCTTAATACTTCATGGGGATACTGATAGGCGAATTTTTCCTGCAGATCCGCCATGAGCGCCTGATTGATTTCTTCCTGCTGCCAGCCTCTCAAAAGCCGTTCCTTTCTCACATGCTTTTGAAGATCTTCTCCAAAACGGATAAGCTCTAAGTCTCTTTCATGAAATACCCTGCATATCCTTTCAAAGTCCTCATGCCCCATCAGTGCCGCCATCACATAGGAAAGCGCATTTGTGGCACTGCTCCTGAAAGAAAAAGGCAGTTTCTCCAGTTTTTCCATTCCCCTGTATTTTTGCAGCAATGTCTGTACCTTCTCCACCTCTCCGGTCAGAATCAGCTTTTCCTTTGCTCTGGTAAGAGCCACATATAAAATACGCAGCTCCTCCCCCAGACTGTCCAGCTTACCTTTGGCCGCCAGCATATTCTTACTGATGGTCTTTGTCTTAATACGGGCTTTTGGGTCTATCATATCCGTTCCGATTCCCCAGTCCATGTCCAAAAGCACAGGGCTTTGTATATCCTGCATGTTGAACCGCCTGGCAAGTCCGGAAACAAAACAGATTGGAAATTCCAGTCCCTTACTTTTGTGAATCGTCATAATCCGTACCGTATCCGCCCGCTCATCCAGTATATTCGCCTCTCCCGAATCGATGCTGTACTTCTCCATCCGCTCAATATACCGGACGAACTGAAATAAGCCTTGAAAACTGGTTTTTTCAAATTCAATGGCCTTTTCCAACAGCATTTCCACATTTGCTTTTTTCTGCTCTCCTCCCGGCAGGGCACTGACATATTCCAGATAAAAGGTCTGGGAAAAGATATGTGCCATCAGCTCATAAATCGAAAGAACAACCGCCCTTTTCCGGTTTTCTTCTATATTTTCCAATGTATTTTTCACCTTTTTTTGCAGGGCAGCCCATGATGTGGTCTGGTCCTTTTCTGCAATGTATTGTGCAAGGCTTTCCTGAGACTCTTCTGTCCCAAAGGCTTTCATGCATTCCAAAAGATAATCCCTTTTCTTTTCTTTTCCCCGAAAGCCCTTTAATATAGCAAGCTCCTCATCGGTATAAAAGAAAAATGGGGATTTTAAAAGTCCTGCAAGAGCCATATCCTCATAAGGATTATTCAGAACCTGTAAATACTGGAGCACATACCGCACCTCCATGGTGGAGAAATAACCGGATTTGGAAGCAATATGTACCGGAATTCCCTGATTGGCCAGCTCCTCTTTCAAAATTTCCTGGGTGCTTTCTCCCGAACGAAGCAATATGACAATGTCCTGATACTTGGCCGGACGAAGTTTTCCTGTTTCTTTATCCGTAACGGGAAAGCTTCCTACCATTGCCTTGATTCGGTTTCCTATCATGACAGCTTCCGCCTGTTTTTTGGGTATGGACGTAACGATTTCTTCCTCTTCTCCGGTTTCTTCCTGAACCAGAGTTTCCTTCCTCTCAAACAAAAGAAGCTCCGTTTCATAAATGGAACAATCCGCTTCCGGATAATCGGCACCAGAATACAAAGCTGCCTCCTCATCATAGGTGATTCCTCCCATGGAAGCATCCATAAGCTTTCCGAATATAAAATTCACGCTGTCTATGACTTCTTTCCTGCTTCTGAAATTTTTATGAAGGTCGATGCGCATATGATCCGGGTCATGGTTCACATAACTTTCATGATACTGCTGGAATTTTTCCATGAACAGCTCCGGCCTTGCAAGACGGAATCCATAAATACTCTGCTTTACATCCCCCACCATAAAGCGGTTGCACTGTCCCTTTTCCTTTTTTGAAATGCTTTCTAGCAGCAATTCCTGTACCAGATTGCTGTCCTGGTATTCATCGGTCATAACCTCCACAAAATATTCCTGATAAGCCAGTGCGGTTTTGGTAGGAACCTTTTTTCCTTCCTTTTCTTCCAAAAGGATTTCCAAAGCATAGTGTTCCATATCTGAAAAGTCCATCAGATTCTTTTCTTTCTTCTTCTCCGAAAAAAGCTCCATAAAAGAAAGGGTAAGGTCAATCAGGGCGCTTACATTGCCGCCACATGTTTTTACATCTAAAAGGCCCTGCTCTGGCGAAACAAAGAAAAAAGAATCCTTTATTTGCTGTATCAGCTCTTTTGCCTGATTCCGAAGCTCCTTTGCCTGTTCCCTTTTCTCAGACAGCACCGTATCATCCTTTTTGGCGGGAAGCCTGCCAAACTTGATCTGCGATACCTTTTCATAAAAAAGCTCATAGTCCTTTTCCTTCGCCAGCTCTGAAAGCATCTGCATTTCCTGCTCCAAAAGCTCTCCATACATATATGGTCCGTCATTCTGTTCACAAATATCCAATGCAAGCGTTAAGAGGAATACCGCTTCCTTGCAAAGCTTTTCCACATGATTCATCATTTCCTTTAAAAAGGGCTTTTCCTTAAATTCCTCCATGCTTTCACACAAATAAGCCTCCTTGCACTGCAAAAGCCAGCTTTTGGGCCAGGGATAGCTCATGGCAAATTCATAAAGCTTTAACACGTAGTCCTCTAAAATTCCCTCGTTTCTACCGGAAACATAGCTTTCCAGCAAAGTAAGGAATCCTTCCTCCGCCTTTTCATGCTCCTTTTCCATCAGCTCCGCAAGCACATCCCGTTTTATCAGATTCAGCTCTCCCAGGTCTCCGATCCGGAAAGAAGGGTCCAGTCCGATGTCCTCAAAATGATTGGTAAGCAAATACTTACAAAAGCTGTCAATAGTAGTAATCTGTGCCCGGTGGATATAAGCCGACTGTCTCTGGAGATGTTCGTTTTCCGGGTCCTCATCCAGCCTTTCCAAAATGGCCTTTAAAATACGCTCCCGCATTTCCGCCGCTGCCGCATTGGTAAAGGTCACGATCAGCAGTCTGTCTATATCTGCCGGATGTTCCTGATCCGTCACAATGGAAAGTATCCGTTCTACCAAAACGGCAGTCTTTCCGGAACCTGCTGCCGCTGAAACAAGAAGGTTCTTATTTCTTTCATCAATGACCTGTTGTTGTTCTTTTGTAAAAGAAATCCCCATTATATCCCTTCCTCCGTTACTTTCTCCCTGATTTTTTTCATTGCTTCTTCCTTGGACATCGTATCTAAACTCTTATAATCAAAACCTTTTATTTTTTTGTCAAATCCGCATATTCCCTGATAGCCGCAATACGTACAGGGGTTTTGGTTTCCCTTCTCATATGGATTTACCGGGATTTCACCCTTTAGTATTTTTTCCCCGATTTCCTGAATCTTGAAATCCGCATATTGGGAAATGGCTTTTAGCTCATCTCTTGTGACCACGCCGGAACCTGCCTTATAGCCCCCTGCCTTTTTGCGTTCTACCGGAATCACATTGGAAGCATCCGAAAAGCTGCCGTCCAGCATGGATACCACTTGTTCCTCCTCAAGCACTACTCCTTTTGTACGAAGTGCTGTGTGAATAGC
This sequence comes from uncultured Lachnospiraceae bacterium, assembly GCA_947177925.1. Lineage (GTDB taxonomy): Bacteria > Bacillota > Clostridia > Lachnospirales > Lachnospiraceae > RGIG3040. Next base: position 3,126 of record CAMWWJ010000140.1, on the reverse strand, counting down.
CTCTTCAATCTGTTCCCCGGAGGAAACCTGCTCCGTGCGTTCCACATACGGGTCTGTCATTTGATAGTAAAGAAGCGCCGCCGGTTCCACCTGCTTGTCCGGATGTTCCTGTTTCTCTTTCAGGACTGCGCTGTTCATATATAGGGCAAGCTGCATCTGAAGCCCGTAATAAAGAGAAACCGGGTCGAATTTTATATTTCCCGATTTATAATCCATTACCTTCACATACAATATGCCGTCCTTTTCCACCGTATCCATCCGGTCGATCCTGCCCCTTACCTTCATGGTTTTTCCGTCAAATTCCTTTACCATAGAAAAAGGAAGCTCAAAGGCTTTTGGCTCGAAAACACCTTTTTTCAACTGATATTGCAGGGTTTCCAAAGTACGGTTCAAAATTCGTCCCATCCTTTTTAGTATATAAGCATTTCTGGCACTGTCCAAAAGCACCGTTTCCCCATACTCCACAGCCAGTTCCTTCAGCTTTTCCTCCACATAGCTTTTTGCCTGTTCACTGGTAAATTGAAACCATGTAGTATTCTGCTCTTTCAAGTAGCCGGAAAAACCTTCCAAAACATCATGAAACACATTTCCCATATCCACTGCTTCAAAGGAAAATTCTTCTTTCTCCTGAAGCATAAGTCCGTATTTTAGAAAATGTGCATATCCGCAGGAAGCAAACTGTTCCAAACGGCTTATGCTGCTTTCCAGCACTTCTCCGTATATGAGCCTTGCCGCCTCCCTGGAAAGAGGCGCTGACACATATTCATAAAAAGCAGCTTCTATCAGTTTTTTTATTTCATCTTCCTTTTGGTAAAAATGGTAAAGGGTAAAAAATTCTTTTCTTTTTTCTTCATCTTCCTCTAAAAATCCCTGCCCATAGCTTCCCATAAGTCCGGCAAAATCATCCAGTCCGTCCTTTTTGGCAGCAATTTTACATTCCAGCCCTTCCTTGTTTCCTTCTGTCTTTAAATCACCATATAGACCTTTTATGACATCCACCAGATAGGCAGGACGATTTCCTTTTCCTTCCCGGTCTACCCGGGAATAGGATAAGAACAGCTTTTCTGACGGTTTTGTCATATTCAAATAGAGATACAGCCTTTGAATGAACATCTGCTGCCTTCCGGTAGGCGCCAGCTCAACGCCGCTCTCCTGTAAAAACTCTCTTTCCATATCGGATATCAGGCCACCTTTTTTCCCGCCTCCGGGAATTGCGCTGTCATTAAGCCCTACGAAAAACAAAGCCCGCACCTGCTTCAATCTGGTTCGTTCCATATCTCCCGCCACTACCTGATCCACATTTTGGGGAATGGTCCCTACCTTTAATTCACTGAATCCCGCCGTTAATATATCCGAAAATTCCTGCAGGGTCATGGCTTCTTCCTTTAACAGCTCATAAATCTGATTTAACAGATCCATTACCAAAGGATAGACCTGTCCGTATTCCTTGGCTTTTGCCAAATCCCCCTGCTCCTGAAAACCGGCTTCCAATTGTTCCATTTTTTCCTGAAATCCACTAATGACACAAAAGTCATATACAGCCCTTACCAAAGATTCTGCCGGGTATTCTCCACTTTTCCCATATTCGTTTTTTTCATTTCCAGTTTTCTTTATGTCAGACAGCAGAATAAGAGGTGACATTAGCGTCATAAACTTTTCTCGTGTGTCATTTAAGCATGCAAGCCGTTCTGACACCTTGCCCTTTTCCTCACCTTCTGTCTGCATCTGCCTTGTTATTCGGATAAAGAGCTTCTGATAGGCACGCTTTCCCCTGATTCCCAAAGCCTTCACATAATATTCCAGTCTGTCGATTTCTTCCATGGAAAGCCCCGTTAATCCAGTCCGCAAAAAGCAAAATACACTGTCATAGGAGAAATCATACAGCACCACCTGTAAGGCACTGATAATAGCCAGAACCATCGGATTGTTCATTACCCCTTTTGTCTGGTCCAGATATACCGGAATGTCATACCGTCTGCATTCCATATCGATAAAATGTCCATAGGCCTCCAAATCCCCTGCAATAATGGCTATGTCCCGGTAACAATACTGCTCCTTTTGCAGAAGCTCCTTAATCCGGACGCACACCTGCTGGATTTCTTCTCTTGGATTTGCTCCTTCCGATAAAAATACCGCATGATTCTCTCCTGAGAAGACAGCCTTTTTCTGACGAAACAAATTCTTCTCCAAATGGGAAAGCTCTTTGCATGTTCCAAACCTTGGAAGCTCCTCACCGGAAAGCACCACATCCTTCCGCCTTTCAACACCTGCCTCTTTTGCCATTTTTTCCATGGATTCCACTGTTTTTTTACTTAAATAAAACAGCTTGTGTTCTCCGTCCGTTTCGTAAGGATTTTCTCTTGTGTCAACGGTAATGGTCATAATCACTTCTCTTGCCTGCACCATCAGTTCCTTAATCAGCCGATTCTGCACAGGGGTAAATCCCGTAAAGCCGTCAAACACCACTATGCTGTTTTGAATAGTGGGGGACTTATACAGGGATTTACTAAGAAGATCCAGACTCTCCTCTGTGGTTATGTATTTTTCTTTTAAAAAAGACAGGAAGCCCTCGTATAAAAGCTTTAAATCCAAAAGCTTGGAAGAAAGCTCTCCCTTTTTTGCTCCATAAGAAATCAATTCTTCCATTCCCTTAGGGTCGATGTCATACTGCATGAATTCGGAAATCACACTTTTGATTTCATGAATATAGCCTACCTGATTCAAGTGGCTTCCCAGCACCTTCAGTTCTTCCTTTTGCTCTGCCGCTACCTTTCTCAAAATCAGGTTCTTTCCCGTATCATCCAGTACGATCCGCTCTTCCTTTCCCACCTCTTCAAAAATACGGTGGGTCAGTCTGGAAAAGCTCAGCACGTCAATGTTCATGATCCCTTCATTCAGCAGGCAAAGCTCCTTTTGCGTCTGCATGGTGAACTGGTCCGGCACCAGAATTAAAAATTCCCGCTCCGGCTCCCTCCCAGACCATTCTATGATATCCTTGTATACGGTTGTGCTTTTTCCGGAGCCCGAAGCCCCAAAGTAAAATTGTAATCCCATAATTTTCCTGTATGCTCTCGTCTTTTTCTTATTTTTTCTTTATACTTTTCGCTGGTATTTATTATATAGCAG
>CAMWWJ010000139.1 GCA_947177925.1 uncultured Lachnospiraceae bacterium | reverse complement strand
GCTTCTGTTTTAAACGGAACCATTGGCGATATTCACGCAAATAAAATTGAGAACCTCTATGACCTGGCATTAAAGACAGGAGCACCTGTTATCGGTTTAATCGATTCTGCCGGTCTTAGATTACAGGAAGCAACGGATGCATTAAATGCTTTTGGTGAAATTTATATGAAACAGACACTGGCATCCGGCGTGATTCCACAGATTACCGCTTTATTTGGTACATGCGGAGGCGGACTTGCAATTGTTCCTACTTTAACTGACTTTACATTTATGGAAGAAAAGTCAGCTAAGTTATTTGTAAATTCTCCAAATGCCTTAGACGGCAACAACACTTCTAAGTGTGATACTGCAGCAGCAGATTTCCAGAGCAGGGAAAGCGGTGTAGTAGATGTAGTTGGTGACGAAGCAACTATCTTAGGTCAGATCAGACAGCTTATTTCCCTTTTACCTGCCAATAATGAAGATGATATGTCTTACATAGAATGTACCGACGATTTGAACCGGGCATGTGAAAATCTTGCAGGCTGTGTGGGAGATACAGCCATTGCGTTATCCAATATTGCTGATAACGGAGTATTCTTCGAAATCAAGGAAAATTATGCAAAGGATATGGTAACCGGATTTATCCAGTTAAACGGTGTTACGGTTGGTGCTGTGGCAAACCGCAGCGAAGTTTATAATGCAGAAGGAAAAGTAGAAGAGAAGTTTGATGGTGTTCTTTCCATAAAGGGCTGTTATAAAGCAGCAGATTTCATCAACTTCTGCGATGCTTTCAATATTCCGGTATTATCTTTAACAAATGTAAAGGGTTATGAGGCTACCGTAGGCTCTGAAAAAGGAATTGCACAGGCTGTTGCAAAGTTAACTTATGCTTTTGCAAATGCGACTGTTCCAAAGGTAAACGTAATTATTGGAAAAGCTTATGGAAGCGCATATGTTGCCATGAACTCAAAGGCAATCGGCGCAGACATTACCATGGCATGGCCAAATGCTGAAATCGGTACGATGGAAGCAAAATTTGCAGCACAAATCATGTATGAAGGACAAGGCTCTGAAGTCATTGCAGAAAAGACGAAAGAATATGCTGCACTTCAGACAAGTGCAACAAGCGCAGCAAAGAGAGGCTATGTAGATCAAATCGTGGAGGCGGTTGATACGAGAAAATACGTAATCGGTGCTTTTGAGATGCTGTTTACAAAAAGAGATGACCGTCCGGCCAAAAAACATGGAACAGTCTAGAAAGGATGATACTTCATATGAAAAAAGTATTGATAGTATTAGGTATGCTTACCTGTCTTTTCGGTCTGACTGCATGCGGAAGCAAGGAAGAACAGGATACAACAGCGCTTGTAACTGAGGAAGAAGCAAAACAAATGGCTGATCAGATTATCGGTGAGATTACCGATATGATAGATCAGGGCATGGATGCTTATTATCAAAGCGATGCGACGCTTTCCGCAATATTTTCCAGTTGGAACAATACAATCGAAGAGATTGGTAACTTTAAGGAAATTACAGGCTATGAAGTAAAAATCAGCAGTGACAAGGTTGAAATCATTGCAAGTATTGCCTGTGAAAACGGAAACGGTACGGTGGACATTGTTTTAGATGAAAACCTGCAGATTTCCAGTGTGACAACAGAAGCAACAAAGACCTTTGGAGAGCTTATGAAGGGCGCTGCCCTGAATACCCTTCTTGGAATGGGAACCGTATTTGCAGTGTTGATTTTAATTATCTTTATTATCAGCGCATTTTCTCTTATTCCGAAGATAGAGGCAGCTATGGGCAAAAAGAAAGCAGAGAAAGCTCCTGTTACAGCAGCGGTAGAGAAAGCAGTTGCACAGATTGAAAGCATTTAAGAGCTTTCAGATGATTTAGAACTGGTAGCTGTTATTGCAGCGGCTATTGCAGCCAGCGAAGGTGCGGCTTCTACGGATGGATTTGTTGTTAGAAGCATAAAACGAGCAAATACAAACAAATGGCAGAGAGCCTAATATATAGGAGGATTAGTAAGATGAAAAATTATACCATTACCGTAAATGGAAACGTATATGATGTAGTAGTAGAAGAAGGAGCAGGCACAGGCGCTCCTGTGGCAGCTCCAAAGGCAGCACCGAAAGCGGCTCCTAAAGCAGCACCGGCAGCTCCAAAGGCAGGCGGCGCAGCAGGAAGCGTTAAAATCGAAGCTGGTGCAGCAGGCAAGGTATTTAAATTGGAAGCAAGTGTTGGTCAGGCAGTAAAAGCAGGAGATACCGTTGTGGTATTGGAAGCAATGAAGATGGAAATCCCTGTTGTTGCTCCTCAGGACGGAACAGTAGCTAGCATTGATGTAGCTGTAGGCGATCCGGTTGAAGCTGGTGCAGTACTTGCAACATTAAACTAGGGAGAATGTTCCCAGGCTAGAAAAACAGGAGGTCAACAAAATGCAATACATAATGGAAACATTAGACAATCTGGTACATCAGACTGCATTTTTCAACTTATCCGTTGGAAATTACATCATGATTGTAGTAGCTTGTGTATTTCTGTATCTGGCGATTGCAAAAGGATTTGAACCACTTCTTTTAGTACCAATCGCATTTGGTATGCTGTTAGTTAATATTTATCCGGATATTATGGCTCATATTGGCAATAACGGAGAAGCTGGCGGTTTACTGTATTATTTCTATCTTTTGGATGAATGGGCAATCCTGCCGTCACTGATCTTCATGGGAGTAGGTGCTATGACAGACTTTGGTCCGCTGATTGCAAATCCAAAGAGCTTTTTACTTGGTGCGGCAGCACAGTTTGGTATCTTTGCAGCATATTTCGGTGCAATTGCACTGGGATTCAATGATAAAGCAGCAGCAGCTGTTTCCATCATCGGTGGTGCAGACGGACCTACTTCCATCTTCCTTGCAGGAAAGCTGGGACAAACTGCTTTGCTTGGACCTATTGCGGTAGCGGCATATTCCTATATGTCACTGGTGCCAATTATCCAGCCGCCTATTATGAAATTGTTAACAACGGAAAAAGAAAGAAAAATCAAGATGGAACAGCTTCGTCCTGTATCCAAGCTGGAAAAAATCTTATTCCCGATTATCATTACCATTGTTGTATGTATGATTCTTCCAACAACAGCTCCATTGGTAGGTATGTTGATGTTAGGTAATTTATTTAGAGAATCCGGTGTGGTAAGGCAGCTTACGGATACCGCATCCAATGCACTTATGTACATCGTAGTTATTCTGCTTGGTACTTCAGTAGGTGCTACCACAAGCGCAGAAGCATTTTTGAACTGGGATACAATTAAAATTGTAGCACTTGGCTTAATTGCATTTGCATTTGGTACGGCTGCAGGTGTATTGTTTGGTAAACTTATGTGCGTGGCTACTCATGGCAAGGTAAATCCATTGATTGGTTCAGCCGGCGTGTCTGCTGTTCCTATGGCAGCCAGAGTGTCACAAAAGGTAGGTGCGGAAGCAGATCCTACCAACTTCTTACTGATGCATGCAATGGGACCAAACGTGGCAGGCGTTATCGGTACGGCAGTAGCAGCAGGTACTTTTATGGCTATTTTCGGCATATAGGTACTGAGGGAGTATTGGAAATAAAAAATGAAAGCAACCGGGGAAACCCATATAAATATTTCAGGAGGAAATAAAAATGGCAGAAAAAAAACCGATTAAAATTACGGAAACAATTTTGCGTGATGCACACCAGTCTTTAATCGCAACAAGAATGCCAACCGAATTGATGCTTCCTATCTTGGATAAGATGGATAAAGTAGGTTATCATTCCATTGAATGCTGGGGCGGCGCAACCTTTGATGCTTCCCTTCGTTTCTTAAAAGAAGACCCATGGGACAGACTTAGAAAGATCAAAGACGGATTAAAGAACACAAAGCTGCAGATGTTATTCAGAGGTCAGAACATTTTAGGATATCGTCACTATGCAGATGATGTGGTAGAATATTTCGTACAGAAATCCATTGCAAACGGTATTGATATCATTCGTATTTTTGACTGCTTGAATGATATCCGCAATCTGGAAACAGCAGTAAAAGCAACAAACAAAGAAGGCGGTCATGCTCAAATCGCTCTTTCCTATACATTAGGTGATGCCTATACTCTGGATTACTGGAAGGATATGGCAAAGAGAATAGAAGACATGGGAGCTAACTCCTTATGTATCAAGGATATGGCAGGCTTGTTAGTGCCTTATAAAGCAACAGAGCTTGTAACGGCATTAAAGAGCGCTACCAAGATTCCGGTACAGCTTCACACACACTATACTTCCGGTGTGGCAGGCATGACATACTTAAAAGCAGTAGAAGCCGGCGTAGACGTAATCGACTGTGCTATGAGCCCATTGGCTATGGGTACTTCACAGCCGGCAACAGAGGTTATGGTGGAAACCTTTAAGGGCACTCCTTATGATACAGGCTATGACCAGACCTTACTTGCTGAAATTGCAGATTATTTCAGACCTTACAGAGACGAATGCCTGGCAAACGGACTTTTGAATCCAAAGGTTATGGGTGTTGATATTAAGACATTGTTATATCAGGTACCAGGCGGTATGTTGTCCAACATGGTTTCCCAGTTAAAGGAACAGAATGCTGAAGACAAATACTATGAAGTATTACAGGAAATCCCAAGAGTTCGTAAAGACCTTGGCGAATGTCCATTAGTAACACCTTCTTCCCAGATCGTTGGTACACAGGCTGTATTTAACGTGCTGATGGGAGAACGTTACAAAATGGCTACAAAGGAAACAAAGGCGGTGCTTCGTGGCGAATACGGCCAGACAGTAAAGCCTTTCAACAAAGAGGTTCAGGAAAAGGTTATTCCGGGAGAAAAGGTAATTACTTGTCGTCCCGCAGACCTGCTTGAGAACGAGCTGGATAAGATTGAAAGCGAGATGAAGGAATGGAAGCAGCAGGATGAAGATGTATTGTCCTATGCATTGTTCCCGCAGGTTGCTACTGACTTCTTCAAGTATCGTCAGGCGCAGCAGGAAAAGGTGGATCTGGCTCAGGCTGATACGAAAAATGGAGCGTATCCGGTGTAGGACGGATGGCTGGATTCGTGAAAGAAGTGTTGAATGATTAAGTGAGATAGGAAAACATCCTTGACTATGGTAGGATTTTAGCATAGTTGGGGGTGTTTTTTTGCTGGTGGGAGAGATTGGTAAGGAGGACGCGGCAGAGGGAGGTGGACGGATTGGATTTCATGCCTTGTTTTGAATGGGGCTTTTCCTAAACAGCCTGAGAAAGGTTTTCGCAGCCGTTCGGGTCGGCATATAGCGCCCTCCATGGCGCAATATGCCTAAAATTGCCGTCCATGGCAATTTTTCCCTGGGTTGCTGAACAGGCTGTTAAGGAAAAGTCCCATTCAAAACAAGGCATGAAATCCAATCCGTCCACCTCCCTCTGCCGCTGTTTTTTCTCAGCCTGCACCCTTAGAAAAAAAGCTTGTAAGCTTAGACGTTCCCCAGAGGAGATTAACAAAGACATCAAAGGCATAAGAGCATTTAAAACGCTTGTGACATCAAATTAAACTATACGAGAAGCATTTCGATACCCAGCAGGAGCCGACAGGTTCTATGGGAGGTTTAGGGGCCTTGATGAAGGCGCCGGTCCTTACGCACCGTATTTTGGTGCGTTAGTACCGCTGCGTCTTCATAGAGCGGGAGCGTGCCCATAAGCCTCCCATAGAACCTGTCGGCTCCTACGTCCTCTATCCAAATCGTTCTCCCTAAAGCAAAATATTTTCCATACGGAATAGCGAATCAAAAACAGATATGATAAAATAGAGAAAGTGAAACACGAGATTTCCGTTTATGATGAGGAAATATGAAAAATAATATGGGAGGAGTATAAGATGGAAAAAAGCGGACTGACTGAAATAGTCAAACAGGAAATCAAACCTTATGAAAGAGGTGTTCATTATTATGAAACAGACCAGATGGGAATTGTACATCATTCCAATTATATCAGGTGGTTTGAGGAAGCAAGAACGGATTTTTTAGAGCAGATTGGACTGCCTTATGACAAGATTGAGGAAGAGGGGATATTGATTCCGGTGTTGGGGGTGTCTTGTAAGTATAAGAGTGCAATCCGTTTTGGAGATAGGGTTTGTGTATATTTGAAGGTTACCTATTTTAATGGTGTCCGTTTTAGGGTCTCTTATCAGATAATAGGGAAGGAAACGGGAGTGCTTCATGCGGTTGGAGAGTCAGAGCATGGATTTGTGAACAGGGACATGGTGCCGGTGCGGATGAAGCGGGAGTTTCCACGGATGTATGAACTTTTGGCAGCTTATGTGGAGCAGGTATAGCCAATAAGAGGCATAGTTACAAATCCAAATGGGAAGGTTAATCTAAGTCCTCATCCCTAAAATATAAAAGAATCAGAAGCTTGAATTTATTTTCTTTTACATCTACCTTCATGGAGCCATGATATTTTTCAACCGCAGTCTGAATGCTTTTCATTCCAATTCCGTGCAGGTGGGTATTTTTCTTGCTGGATAGGAATACGTTATCTTTTTTTAGCAGCTTTCCATCAAATTCATTGGATACCACGATGAAAAGCTGTTGTTCCTGTTTCAGCACTTTTAACTGCATGTAGGCGGATTTTCCATTGGCAATCCGCTTTATGCACGCCTCTCTGGCATTTTCTAACGCATTGCCAAGAATAACGGTCACATCGGCTAAATCAATCTGGTCAAAGCTTCCCGGCTCCACTGCAAACTGAACCCGGATGCCGGAATCCACCGCTTTCTTCCATTCATCATATAGAATCGCATCGATCAGACGATTGCCGGTTTGAAATTCACCATCTATTTCTTTCGTATCATTGAATACCTTTTCCATATATTGTGCAGCTTCTTCATTGTTTTCCAATAAAAGCATCGTATGGACATGTTTTTTTAAGTCATGGTACAGCCGATAGACATTTTGCTGGTTTTTTTCAATCTGTTTGTAGTTCTCCAGCATTTTTTCGTTTCTCATTTCCATCAACAGGAATTCTTTTTCTCTGGTCCTATAAGAAAAATATCCATCAATCAGATAATAGGATATAAGATAGGAAATGATAATGACAAATGCAAGGATTACAAGAAACAGCATTCCTAATCCAAACCCATCCTGATAATAGAAGCTGAATTCCACTATCATGATCAGGCACAGGACGCTGGTAACTGCCTGCAGCAATAAAATTCCTACTTCCTTCAAAGTGTATTTTTCGGTTTTCCTGTCCGATAGTTTTAAATAAAGAACAAGCAGAATAAAAGTCAGAAGCTTTGAGAAAGGTACGACTTGAAGGCGCAGAAGGGGCTGCTGCATAATTAAAGAAGTGTCCGTCTCTCCATAAATCAATAATATAATTCCGAATACAAGGCTTTCACTTACAATGACACTGAATGCAAAGAGAGCATTCAATAATATGGAAATGCCAATAGTTGTTTTATAAATCCATACAACGAGAATTACCCATGTGATAAACAGACCGCACATCTTGACTGTGGGATCCACTCCTAAGCGATCCAAAACCAAAGTAAGAATCGTGAAGAACAGCATTGTCATCCATTTTTTTATTCCGCTGAAACGCTTATGGAGTTTTTTGCTAAAAAACCAATAATATAAATAAACTTCCGCAAAGTTAATAAGAAGCTCCATTACAATCCAGTGTATTTCATTCATCTCAGTTGTTCATCTCCTCAAATCTCCAGATATTTTTGTTTGAAATCTTCCTGTTTTGTCCGGGCAGGGACAGATGTGGCTCCTGCCTTTTTATAGGATTTCCTTATCTTTCAATTTTTAAATCTTTTGTGCTGATTTTAGAATAGAATACCATAATCAAGGGCTGTAATCAAATCGGAATTAAATAAAGTGCTAAATCTGGTTTCTACAGATAATCAGTAAGGAGTTGACATAACAGCTTTTTTATATTAAAATAACATACGTGATAACGTATGTTATTTTAACTTTGCGGGAAAGAAAGGGCTAAACAGGATATGGCAAGAAAAGAAACAACCACAAGAGCAGACATAGTCAAAGCAGCTTTTGATCTGACAAAGGAAGAGGGACATGGAATGCTGACGGCAAGAAGGCTGGCAGGAAAGATAGGCTGCTCCACCCAGCCTATTTTCCGGGTATATAAAAATATGGATGAACTTTATTCACAGGTTTATGATGAGATTATCCAGTATTTTTCAGAATTTTACAGAGGCTTCCCCAAAATGGACGATACTCCATTTATCAATCTGGGACTTGCCTATATTAAATTTGCCCAGGTGGAGCCACATTTGTTTGAAGTGCTGTTTCTGTCCAAAAACAGATATGGAAAAAGTCTGTATGAGCTGCTAAACGGCAGGGAAGGTTTCCTTGTAAAGGAAATCAACAAGGCAAAGGCTGCCGGAGCCCAAAATCCCAGCGAGCTGTTCATGAAAATGTGGATTTTTATTCATGGAGCCGCATGTATGGTAGTTACGGGGGATTATGA
>CAMWWJ010000138.1 GCA_947177925.1 uncultured Lachnospiraceae bacterium | reverse complement strand
TTTCTCATATTTGGTATTGGCTTTGTTTATTATAATGGTATTCCTAAATATCCTCATATAACTTTGGGTGCCCAATATTTACCAATAATACTCTTCAGTATTTTACCGAGTATTTTTGCTATAATCCAGTTATGTTTGCTAAAAAGAATGAAGCATTATATTTTCCGAATTGTAAGTAATATTTTCTTACAAGGTCTTTTTCTGGTCTTAGGATTTGTTTCTGTAATTTGCCTGTTTGTTTTAGTGCCGCCATTAGAGTCCATGACTGATGCTGCGGAAAATTATTTGATAGTAGATAAAGAGATAGAAAAATTCAATCCAGTGTTTACTGCTTTTTTTCCAGATGAGATACCAGAGCAGGCAAATAATATTGAATATTATTACCGGCAAAAAAAAGGGCTTTTTTCAGAAGAAATAACAATAACAGCCACATGGGTGCTTCCTGTAAAGGAGTATGAGAAAACTAAAAACACAATAAGGAATGAGCATTACGTAGAAGAAATTGAAAAAAATAAATGGTCAGTAATAGTAAAAGGTATTCATTATCCTGAAAAAGCAACTTTACACTTTATTTATGATGACAATAGCCGGACAGTAAGCTATGCTTTTAAAGTAGATAAAAGTTTTTAAACAGTTATCTTATTTTCTATTTTTAAAATATTTCCAGTGAAACATTTTTGGAAATTGTATATAGAAGTAGTGTAAATTTTTTTTGCAGGATCACCAATTATAATATGTTCTTTGTTTTTATCAAAAATTACTACAAAATGCCAGATTCCATTAGAGATTTCAATTTGTGCAATACATGGCAGGAAGGTACAGGAAATATCATTTAAAATGTCTATATGATAAGCATTGCTTGTATAGCCTAATTTTTGTGCAATAAGACTTAAGCGAAAGAAATCCATTTCGAAATTTTTGTAATTACAAAGTTTTTTTAAACAATCAAGAGAAAAAGTTTCTCCATAATAGAGTAATATCATATTAAGAGAAGCTAAGCCGCAATCTTTTTCTTCTGTCTGATATATATGTGTATATTTTTTCAATATCTTTATCTCCATAAAAGTAGGTGCGAAACCAATATTATAAAAACATGACATAGAATTTTTGCTTGAAAAAAATCTGCTGCAATCATAATTGCAGCAGATAAATGTAGCCAACGAATACGTTACTTAATGTTAAAATTCATTTCCCATGAAGGTCCATATAGCATTATAAGCAAGCTTTCTAGCTTGTGTATCTCCGCCGTCTGTAATATCAATGACTTTTGCATGACTGATTAATTCATTCTTAATGCTATCACCGATACCGGGGATTATGCTAAGGGTTGGAGCTGCATAATAAGCTACGGCATGTGCAAAGATTTCTTTTCCGATTTCCAATTCTGTCATACCTGTTACCATTCCTCTTTGAAGAAGAGATTGGGCTTCGCCCAAGCAATTGCTTTTTTTGCGATACTTGGGATTCATTGGCAAATGTGCATTGCCGCCTCTAATTTTTTTCATTTCATTTTCACTTAGTTTTTTCATATTAAAACTCCTTTCTGATGTTGGCTACAAATATGAAAGAGTAAAATTGTGCTTTTTTGTAAACAGTAGAGGAAATGGAATCCCTGAAAATTTCCCTATCCAACATTTTTCACAAACCCTCTTGCGCCCTTTTGTCTATTATGCTACAATATCCCTCGGTGGCAAACAGATGTCCGTAAAGGAAAAACAAACAAAAACAACTGTATCTCCCAAACGGACAAGCAGTCAAAGTACATATGCTGCCGGCAAAAAGGAACCGGACAGCCATTTGAGGTGAATATGGAAAGTACGGGATATTTTGTAGTAAAACAAAGAGCCCTGCCGGAAGTGTTATTAAAGGTAGTGGAAGCAAAAAGGATGCTTGAATCGGAAAAGGTTCATTCTGTACAGGAAGCTGTAGATAAAGTGGGAATCAGCAGAAGTTCCTTTTATAAGTACAAAGAAGCCATTTTTCCTTTTCATGACACTACAGAGGGCAAGACTGTCACGATGACAGTGCAGATGGATGACCAGCCGGGATTGTTGTCGGATGTGTTAAAAATAATAGCAGCCTTTGGCGCCAATATTTTAACCATTCATCAAAGTATTCCCATTAACGGGGTGGCATCCTTAAGCGTCAGTGTACAAGTACTATCTACCACCCGTGACATGTCGGAAATGATAGACCGGGTAGAAAGAAAAGAAGGCGTTCATTACGTGAAAATATTAGCTAAGGAGTAAAGAGATGGTAAAAACAGCAGTATTAGGATACGGAACAGTAGGAAGCGGTATCGTGGAAGTCATTAAAACAAATCAGGAAATGGTCAATAAAAAGGCCGGAGTGGATATTGATGTAAAATACATTCTGGATTTAAGGGATTTTCCTGGAGATCCTTATGAAAATCTGGTAGTGCATGATGTGGAAGCTATTTTAAATGATGAAGAGGTTTCCATTGTCTGTGAAGCAATGGGCGGTATCGAGCCTGCCTATACATTTTCCAAAAGAGCGCTTATGGCGGGAAAAAGCGTATGTACCTCCAACAAGGAGCTGGTAGCAAAGCATGGTCCCGAGCTTATACAGATTGCAAGGGAAAACAACTGCAATTACCTGTTTGAAGCAAGCGTGGGAGGCGGCATCCCTATTATTCGCCCAATCAATTCTTCCCTGACACCGGAAAGGATTGAAGCCATCACCGGTATTTTAAACGGTACTACCAATTATATTTTAACTAAAATGGAGCGGGAAGGCTCTGATTTTTCGGAAGTGTTAAAAGAAGCACAGGAAAAGGGCTATGCGGAAAGAAATCCGGAAGCTGATGTGGAAGGCTATGATGCATGCCGCAAAATAGCCATTTTATCCTCTCTTGTATATGGAAAGACTGTTAATTTCGAGGACATTTATACAGAAGGCATTACGAAAATCTCTACAAGGGATTTTGCTTATATGAAACAGATAGATTCTACCATCAAGCTCCTTGGCATGAGCAGATATGTGGATGGAAAGTATTTTGCCATGGTAGCCCCATTCGTAATAGGCAGGGACAATGCCCTTTACAGCGTAAATGATGTATTCAATGCTATTTTGGTAAAGGGTAACACTTTGGGCGAAACTATGTATTATGGTAAGGGAGCAGGAAAGCTTCCTACCGCAAGCGCAGTGGTTTCCGATGTGATTGATTGTGCAAAGCATGTGGGAAAGAATATTTTCTGCTTCTGGGATCCTGAAAAATTACAGCTTGCAGGAATAGAAGACGCAAAAAGAAGATTTTTTGTAAGAGTAGAAGGCAGCGACAAGGCAAAGGCGGAAGCTGCTTTTGGAAAAGTAAGCTTCCTTGATGCAGGATTTTCAGATGAAACGGGCTTTATCACAGAAGTGATGAGTGAGAAGGAATATAAGGAGAAAGCAGAAGCAGCGGGTAATGTGATTTCCATGATCCGTGTGGAAGAATAGAGGGAAAGAATATGAAATATGCAATTGTTTTGGGAGACGGCATGGCGGATGAGCCGATTGAAGCATTAGAGGGAAAGACTCCTTTGGAATATGCCAAGACTCCTGCAATGGATAAATTAAGCAGTATGGGCCAGGTCGGGATGGTGCATACGATACCCGAGGGAATGAAGCCGGGTTCCGATACGGCCAATCTTTCCGTTATGGGATACGATCCCAAAAAGTATTATTCAGGCCGTTCTCCTTTAGAGGCTCTCAGCATTGGCATTCCCATGAAAAATACGGATATTGCCATACGCTGTAATATTGTGACTATTTCTGAGGATGATGTTCCCTTTGAGGAAAAAACCATCATCGACCACAGCTCCAGTGAAATCAGTACGGAGGATTGTGCTGTATTGTTGGAAGCGGTCAGGAAAGAGCTGGAAGATGATACGTACAAATTTTTTGTGGGAACCAGCTACCGCCACTGCCTGATTTGGGAAAAGGGAAGAGTTGTGGAACTGACTCCGCCTCATGACGTATTGGAACAGATAATCGGACCGCATCTGCCAAAGGAAGAGGCCCTTCGCAAGATGATGGAAAAGAGCTATGATATTCTGGTAAATCACCCTATCAACATAGAACGGAAAAAGCAGGGGTTAAATCCTGCTAACTGCTGTTGGTTCTGGGGAGCGGGCACAAAGCCCATGCTTTCGGATTTCAAGGAAAAGACCGGAAAAAAAGGCGTTATGATTTCAGCCGTGGACTTGTTAAAAGGAATTGCGGTAGGCGCCGGAATGGACAATATAGAGGTAGAAGGAGCAAATGGCGGCCTTCATACCAATTATACCGGAAAAAAGGATGCTGCAGTAAAGGCGTTGACGGAAGACGGATATGATTTTGTCTATATTCATGTGGAAGCTCCCGATGAAATGGGACATCAGGGCAGCGTGGAAAGAAAAGTCCAGGCAATTGAATTTCTGGATGAACGGATTATCGGACCTTTATACGAGGAACTGACAGAAAAAGGAATTGATTTTCGCCTGCTGGTGCTTCCGGACCACCCAACCCCTATCCGGGTCAGGACCCATACCTCTGATAATGTACCGTACCTGTTGTATGACAGCAGCGAAAAAACAGAAAATAACCTGCTTTACAACGAGAAGGAAGCAAAGAAAAGTGGTCATTTCGTAGAGAAGGGACATGAAATCATAGAATTGCTTTTTGAAAAGTAAAAAAGCATCATAAAAGGAGATTAGGATAATCATGATAAAGATTGTAAAGTTTGGCGGAAGCTCACTTGCCAGTGCGGAGCAGTTTAAGAAAGTGGGCGCTATCATCAGAGCGGATCAGGACAGAAAATATGTAGTGCCATCCGCACCGGGAAAAAGAAATTCCACCGATACGAAAGTAACGGATATGCTGTATGCGACTTATGCCTATGCAGAGCAGGGGAATGACTTTTCCAAGGCTTTAAAAGCCATTGAAGCAAGATACAATGAGATTATAGAAGGCCTGGGCCTTGATTTGTCTTTGGAAGAAGAATTTAAGACCATTACGGAAAACTTCAAGAAAAAGGCGGGAAGCGATTATGCTGCCAGCCGTGGGGAATATTTAAACGGCATTATTATGGCAAACTATTTAGGATATGAATTCATTGATGCTGCCACGGTTATTTTCTTTGATGAAAACGGTAATTTTATGGCGGATAAAACAGATCAGGTGCTGTCAGAACGGCTTGCAGGTGTAGAAAGGGCAGTGGTTCCGGGATTTTATGGAGCAAAGGAAGACGGAACCGTAAAGACCTTTTCCAGAGGCGGTTCCGACATTACAGGCTCCATCGTTGCGAAAGCAGTAAAGGCAGACGTGTATGAAAACTGGACGGATGTTTCCGGCTTTCTAATTGCCGATCCAAGGATTATCCATAATCCAAAAGGAATCGATACGATTACTTACAGGGAACTGCGGGAGCTTTCCTATATGGGCGCTACCGTACTTCATGAGGATGCCATTTTCCCTGTCCGCAAGGAAGGAATCCCCATCAATATAAAGAATACAAATGCGCCTAAGGATGAAGGTACATGGATCGTGGAAAGCACATGCCAGAAGCCCAAATATGTCATTACCGGTATTGCGGGAAAGAAAGGCTTTTGCGCCATCAATATTGAAAAGGACATGATGAATTCCGAGATTGGATTTGGAAGAAAGGTGCTTCATGTATTTGAAGAAAATGATATTTCTTTTGAGCATGTTCCGTCGGGAATCGACACCATGACTGTATTTGTTCATCAGGATGAGTTTGAGAAAAAGGAACAAAAGGTGCTTGCAGGCATTCATAAGCTTGCCAAACCCGATTCTGTTGACTTGGAATCTGACCTGGCTCTGATTGCGGTAGTAGGCAGAGGCATGAAGGCTACAAGAGGAACGGCAGGAAGGATTTTTTCCGCCCTTGCCCATGCAAATGTAAACGTAAAGATGATCGATCAGGGCTCTTCTGAGCTGAACATTATTATTGGCGTGACGAATCAGGAATTCGAGGCAGCAATCAAGGCGATTTATGATATTTTTGTAGTGGCACAGCTTTAATTGCAGCGGAAATAGAAGGAAGCAGAAAAAAACAGGTTGACATAAATCTCAAAAACCATTATGCTGAAAATAGATGGTTTTTGAGATTTTTTGTCTTAATGGCAAACAAAAGAATAATAATGATACAAGGGGGCAGATGATTTGGGACGATTCGTAAAGAGGTCGGGGATATTTTTTTCATTGGTATGTATGGCGGTATTCGTTTTTCTTGTTTGGGGTTCCGCCGAGGCGGAGGCATTTTTTTCGGATGAGGAAGGAACCAGACAAGTGCAGGGAGACGAAGGCGAAGAGGGCGGCTATCGTGATGGCTATGAAGAGGAAGAAGAGGAAGAACCCCAAGAGATAAAAATCAAAAAGATTTCCTTTTCGAAGAAGAAGCTTTCCGGAAAGACAGGGGAAAAGATAAAATTAAAACCCATAATCAAACCTTCGAATGCTACCAATAGGAAATTATCTTATTCAAGCAGCAATAAAAAGCTGGCAACGGTCAATTCAAAAGGAGTGGTTACCTTAAAGAAAAAGGGAACTGTAACCATTACCTGTAAAGCAAAGGACGGCAGTAAGAAAAAGGCGAAAATAAAGATTGCCATAAAAAAAGGAAAAGCGGTAACGAACAGCTCTTTTAAAGCAAGGACTACAGTGCCGTCATTTAGCAGTAAGTATTATTTTTCTTCAGGAAATGTCTATTTTAATTACGACAGGTATGCGCCTACAAGGAATTCTTTTGATGGCAACAAATACTGCATAGGCAACTGTACATGGTATGCCTGCGGAAGAGCGTGGGAAATACTTGATAAGGCAAAAGTGGAGCCGGATTTGACTATTTTTGGCAGCAATCCTTATGGCATCTGGCTGAAAAATAAACAGACTAAGACTTATAAGACAGGAAAGATGCCAAAACAGGGAGCGTTAGTCGTATTTGGGGCACAATACGGCAGCTATCACATAGCGGTGGTGGAAAAAGTAGATGGCGATGAGATTTATGTGTCGGAATCAGGCTATAAAACAATGTCTACAAGACCTTCCGGATCAGATATTGTTTTTCATTATGGAAAGATTGAGGAATGGAGCCGGAATCGGCAAATCATTGGATACATATATTTAATCGATTGATGAATGAAAAGATACTATTTTATGGAGAAACCGATATATACCGCATTCAAGTTGATGAGAAGGTTCCTTGGAACAGAACGGTATGACAGGATTTGTGAATTTCTGGAAAACTTAA
Organism: uncultured Lachnospiraceae bacterium; assembly: GCA_947177925.1. Taxonomy (GTDB): domain Bacteria; phylum Bacillota; class Clostridia; order Lachnospirales; family Lachnospiraceae; genus RGIG3040. Next base: position 1,253 of record CAMWWJ010000138.1, on the reverse strand, counting down.
GGAAATCTTAAAGGGTAGTTCGTTGACAGATAATGAGACAAGGAGTAATATAGTAACAACAAAACTTATGTAGGAGGAATTCAAATGAAATTAAGAAAAAAGCTATTTACTGGCTTTTTGGCAGCGGCTTTGGCAGTGTCCTGTTTTTTGGCGGCAGGTACGGATTCAAAAGCAGCCTACACGCCGGTCTATAATGGCAATTATGATCAGTATGGATTTGACAAATACGGTTTTGATAAATATGGGATTAAATACGAGCTTGGAAATAATTACAATAATGCAAAGACAAAAATGCGCATTTATGCAGATGATGCAAGTCATTTAACAAGCGGAATAAAAGTGACATACAATAACAAGAACCTTAAGCTTGTTTCTGTCAAATCCAACAGTGGAAATCTTGTTGCAAAAATCATAACAAACGGTTCCACTACTGTATCAGCAGAGACAAAGGAGTATCCGGACGGAAGAAAGGAATCCGGAGCTACGGAAACAAGTTATGAAAATGATGCGGAAATAGGCTTATATGCTAAGAAAGCAGGAACCTATAAGGTGACTATTACCACGAAGCTTCCAACAGGTGCAAATCTGAAAAAGACTATCTCCATAAAAGCAAGCTCGGCAGAACCGTATACTCTTTCTTATGCCAATGCTACAAAAAAGAAGGATTCCAACGGACAGTATTACTATACAAAGTTTTACAGTGCAAAGTCTGGAAAATTAACGGTAAAGGCAAGAAAAGGTTATAAAATTTCATCTATAAAATTTGCCAATAGCTTTGATGCAAATGGAGAATTTAAATTCACCTCCATTAAGAGCGGAACAAAAGTGAACCTGAATACAAAAACAAACAGGGTTTCGAAAAGAGTCGAAACAAATTCATATAACATGAGAAATTATAAACGTGTCTTTACGGATACATATACCAAAACTTATGATTATATATTCCCGATGTCCTGTGTAAAGGTTACATATAAGGATACTTGGCTGGGGACCACCTTTATAGATACCAGCTATCTGTATTACAGAAAGTAGAAATGCTTTCTGCCAGTAATGTGAATGGCGGATGCTAAGGATGCTAAAAACATCTTTGGCATCCCTTTTTTATGGATTCAATGTGTTTCTATAAATTTATAAGGGGTATTTGATGAAGTAGAATGGCATAAATACGGTCAAATTTAACAATAAAATAGAAAATCTTGCAAGAAATGTTGGAAAATTTTGGATATTTTCGATAATTTTGAAAAAATATAAAG
>CAMWWJ010000137.1 GCA_947177925.1 uncultured Lachnospiraceae bacterium | reverse complement strand
CGGTACTAACGCACCAAAGTACGGTGCGTAAGGACCGGCGCCTTCATCAAGGCCCCCAAGACTTCTCTATCATCTGCCAGTTCCTACTGGTTATCGAAAGGCCGTTGTTTAAGAGTGTGGAAGCGCTGGTGATGAAGGATGCTGCTTGGAAGTGGATTTTGGAGAATGGATGAGTAGGTGTTTGAATAGATGTAGAGGTATTTTGCGGAAGCTTGGTGGAATACCTTGAAAAGTAGCTTAATAGAAAAATTAGATTTATTCATAGCTTTTTAAAGAGTAGAGCCAGAAAAGAAACAGCGGAAGAGGGATGTGGGGGATTGGCGGCATTGTTTTTTATAGCGCTTTTTCTTAACAGCCTGCCCACAGCCCAGGGGAAAATTGCCATGGACGGCAATTTTAGTCATATTGCGCCACGGACGGCGCTATATGACGACCCGAACGGTATCAATAACCTTACCAGGCTGTTTAGAAAAAGCACTATAAAAAACACAGCCGCCAATCCCCCACATCCCTCTTCCGCGTCCTCTTAACCACCCCACTTAAAAACCAGCATCTTACCTACTTCTTACCCTCATGAACCAACATATCCAGCACATGCAGCGCATATTTAGTAAATTCTTCCGGACTGCGTTTCATTTCTTCTGTTAATTCAAAAAATAAATCATTATCCTGATAACTCTTTTTAAAAATCGGAGTAAAAAGCGTATCCCATTCCGGCAGATAAGTGCTTTCTTTTTTTGTGTAGCAGTCAGAGGCAGAAGCCTGTCTTCGGAAATCCTTGGCTACAAAGGTGGCTACTGATTTATGCAGTGCCGTATCTTCCATGGGAAGGTAGTAGTATTCTTTATAATTGGAATAAAAGTATTTCAGTTCTCCTTTCAGGCAGGGAACCTTTAAATAGCCTTCTTTGCCTTCTCCGCTGAAATGACAGCCGTTTCCATGAATGGCTATGGGCTTTGGGAAAGCAGTATGGAATTTTATCTTCATTAAGACCTCATAGGAACGGCTGCCGGATAAATTATCATAATGATTTGCCTGAACCTTTACCACACGGAAGGGAATCAACAGAATATCCATGTAGGATAATACAGGAAGCAGTGAGAACATTCCCTGCATGTCTTCGCTGTTGTGAAGCAGAAGAAGCTCCAATAATTCCGGATTTTTTGTTTTTGCATATTCATGATAAATGGAAATCAGTTCTCCGCCATTGTATTTGTCTTCTCTGGAAATTCCAAGAAAGCCTTCTAATGTTTTTTGTTTGCAGTTTTCCAAATGCAGAATGTTTTTAAAACTGGAAATACGTTTATAAATATCGATTCCGTTCATAGTTTCGCTTTCTGCATTTTCGCCAAAAGGAGTCTTTAAGCCAAACTGTTCACATTTCTGCCTTAAATAAGGCAGGTCAAAGTTATTGCCGTTATAATGGATCAAAGTATGGTAATTTTTACAAAGCACCAGAAATTCCTGTAAAATAAAAGGCTCTTCAATATAATCCTCTGCAAGAAACTGAATCAACTGCCAGCAGCCTTCCTCATAACATAGACAGCCAATCAAATACAAATAAGAAGATTTTGCTGCAAATCCTGTTGTTTCAATGTCTACAAATAAAATATTGGAAAGCTCGTCTATATGCTCTAATGGATAAGATGAATCTTGAAATCCCATAGCTTTTTTTATAATTTTCATAGTACCTCCTGAACGTGCGCCCGATCCATGGAAAGGATAGAAGCGACTGCTATAGTTTGAAATTGCTTTTAAACTATCATAGCATATTAGGGGAGGGCATTTCAACTTTGCGGAGGAAAAAAGTGGAGACACAATTTTTTTCTCATTTTTTGTAGTATTTTGTAAAGAAAAATAGTAGAATGGAAAGGTAAGACAATCAGGTGCTTGCCACCTGGTTTGCAGAATAAGATAAAAGAGAATCAAACAAGTTTGAATAAAAAGACAACCGAAAAGAAAGAAGGGCAAAGCATGGGAGGAAGATTAACATTTCACGGAGGAATTCATCCGTATGAGGGAAAAGACTTAAGCAAAGACAAACCCATTTTAGACGTAAATCCAAAAGGAGATTTAGTGTACCCTTTATCACAGCATATTGGAGCGCCGGCAGTGCCTGTTGTGGCAAAGGGAGATAAGGTATTGGCAGGCCAGAAGATTGCAGAGGCAGGCGGATACGTTTCGGCGCCTATTTATGCCACGGTTTCCGGCACGGTAAAGGCAATTGAACCAAGGCGGGTAGTGGTTGGAGACAATGTCATGTCCATTGTAATCGAAAATGACGAACGGTATGAAGAGGTGGAATATGCACCGGTAAAGCCTCTTACGGAAATGACAAGGGAAGAGATTTTAGAAAAGATTAAAGAAGCGGGAATTGTAGGAATGGGTGGTGCAGGGTTCCCCACTCATGTGAAGCTTTCCCCGAAGGAGCCGGATAAAATTGATTATGTAATTGCAAACTGTGCGGAGTGCGAGCCTTATCTGACCTCCGATTATAGAAGGATGTTAGAGGAGCCGGAAAAGCTTATTGAAGGCTTGAAGGTTTCCATGGCGCTTTTTCCAAATGCAAAGGGAATTCTGGCAGTGGAGGATAATAAACCGGACTGTATTCAGATATTAAGGGAGCTGACAAAGGATGAGCCGGATATTCAGGTAAAGCCTTTAAAGACCAAGTATCCTCAGGGAGCAGAAAGGCAGTTGATTTATGCGGCCACCGGACGGGCTATTGATTCCACAAAGCTTCCGGCAGATGCAGGCTGCGTAGTGAATAATGTGGATACGATCGTAGCAATCAACAGAGCGGTAAGGGAAGGAAAGCCCCTTATGCACCGGATTGTAACGGTAACGGGAGATGCCATAAACAATCCAAGAAATTTTCGGGTGCGGATTGGCACCAATTATCATGAGCTGATTGAAGAGGCAGGCGGTTTTAAGGAAGAGCCTGTAAAGATTATTTCAGGAGGCCCTATGATGGGCTTTGGTATTTTTGATCTGGATGTGCCCACTACGAAAACTGCCTCTGCGCTGCTTTGCCTGACGAAAGACGATGTTTCCGCCATGGAGCCCGGTCCCTGTATCAACTGCGGCAGATGTGTGGAGGTTTGTCCGGGACGGGTAGTGCCAAGCAGGCTGGCTGATTTTGCAGAGCATTATGAAGAAGAAAAGTTTTTGAAATGGAATGGCATGGAATGCTGTGAATGCGGCTGCTGCAGCTATATCTGCCCTGCAAAAAGGCCTTTGACCCAGTCCATTAAGTCCATGAGAAAAATCATATTAGGAAAAAAGAAAAAATAGGAGGAAATGAACGTGAGCGATTTAATGAAGGTTTCATCAAATCCCCATATCCGGTCTAAAGTAACTACCGGCAATATTATGCTTTGCGTGATACTGGCATTGCTGCCTACTACCTTTTTTGGAATCTACAATTTTGGAGTACGTGCTCTGGTTCTGATCTTGGTTACGGTTGCGGCGGCGGTATTATCGGAAACCATCTTTAATAAAATATGTAAAAAGAAAAATACCATTCGTGATTTATCGGCAGTAGTAACAGGACTTTTACTGGCATTGAACCTGCCTGTGTCCGCACCCTGGTGGATCGGGGTCATAGGAGGGGCTTTTGCCATTGTGGTAGTAAAAATGCTCTTTGGCGGACTGGGACAGAATTTTATGAATCCGGCTTTAGGAGCCAGATGCTTTTTGCTGATTTCCTTTACTTCCATTATGACGAATTTTGAATGCGACGGTTATACGGGAGCAACTCCTCTTGCGTCATTAAAAGCCGGGGAACAAGTGGACACCGTATCCATGATTATCGGAAAGACGGCAGGAACCATTGGAGAAACTTCCATGATAGCTATTTTAATAGGAGCCTGCATTCTGCTTTTCGTGGGAGCCATTGATTTAAAGATTCCCTTCAGCTATCTTGGTTCCTTTGCGGTGTTTCTGATTTTGTTTTCCGGACATGGATGGAGCCCGTCTTACATAAGCGCACAGCTTGCAGGGGGCGGATTGATGTTAGGAGCCTTTTTTATGGCAACGGATTATGTGACCAGGCCCATTACAAAAAGAGGGCAATATGTATACGGTATCATTCTTGGTATTTTAACAGGGATTTTCCGTATTTACGGAGCAAGTGCGGAAGGCGTTTCTTATGCGATTATTTTAGGCAATCTGCTGGTGCCCCTGATTGAAAGGGTGACACTTCCCAGGGGCTTTGGCAAAGGAGGGGAAAAAGCATGAAAAGTATGTTGAGGGATACGTTGATACTGTTTTTGATCACCCTGATTGCCGGCTGTGCCCTTGGGGTGGTTTATGAAGTGACAAAGGCGCCGATTGAGAATCAGAAGCTTAAGGCAAGGCAGGAAGCATGTCAGGAAGTATTTGCAGAGGCTTTGGAGTTTGAAGAAGTAGAAAGCATGGATGCTTCAACAAATCAAGAGATTTTAAGAAATCTGGGCTTCGATCAGGTTTCCATAGAAACGGTGATGGTTGCAAAGGACGGCAGCCATGCTCCTATAGGGATTGTACTTACGGTAACCGATCATGAGGGCTATGGCGGGGATATTCAGTTTATGATGGGCATTCAGGCAGATGGCACGTTAAACGGCATTTCCATTTTGGCTATCGGAGAAACCCCCGGACTTGGAATGAAGGCGGAAGAGGTATTAAAGCCTCAGTTTGTCAATAAGAAGGTGGAGCAGTTCACCTATACCAAATCAGGCGCTCTGTCAGAAAGCGAGATTGATGCCATAAGCGGCGCTACTATTACGACCAATGCAGTGACCAATGGCGTCAACGGAGGGCTTGCTTATTTTCATGAAAAATATGAAGAAATCGTGAAGGGAGGGAATGGCAATGAATAGTGGAAAAGAAAGACTGATAAACGGCATTATTAAGGAAAACCCTACCTTTGTGCTTATGCTGGGCATGTGTCCCACACTGGCGGTTACCACGTCTGCCATTAACGGGCTTGGAATGGGGCTGACCACTACGGTGGTCCTTGCGCTTAGCAATGTATTTATTTCCCTTCTTAGAAATATCATTCCGGATAAAGTGAGGATTCCGGCTTTTATCGTTATTATTGCCTCTTTTGTTACCATGCTGGAGCTGCTTTTAGAAGGCTTTCTTCCTTCCCTGTATGCCGCCCTTGGAATTTATATTCCTTTAATCGTGGTAAACTGTATTATTTTAGGAAGGGCAGAAGCCTATGCTTCTAAAAATCCTGTCTTTTCCTCTTTTTTTGACGGCCTTGGAATGGGTCTTGGATTTTCCATTGCCCTGACCTGCATCGGTGCCGTAAGGGAGCTGTTAGGAGCAGGGGATTTGTTTGGATTTCATATTATGCCTACTGCAGATCATCCGTGGATGTTCGGAGGAAAGGAAATCGCATTTTTTACCCCTGCCAGTATTTTTGTCCTGGCGCCGGGAGCATTTTTTGTTCTTGCCTGCCTGACTGCTATCCAGAACAAGGTAAAGCTGGAAGGAGAGAAAAAGGGAAAGGATATGAGCAAAATCGGTTCCGGCTGCAGCGAGGACTGCATGAACTGTGGGGAAGAAGGCTGTGGCAAAAGAAGGTTCTATGATACCGAAGCAGGGGAAGGACCTGTAGGAAAGAAAGAAGAACAAAAAACGGAACAGAAGAATATAGAGAAACAGAAAATTGCAGAACAACAGAAGAAGGCAGAGGAAAAAGAAAAGGTAAAAGAAAGGGAGGAAGAAAACAATGAGTGAGTTGATTATCATAGCCATTGGTTCGGCGCTTGTAAGCAATGTGGTACTAAGCCAGTTTTTAGGGCTCTGCCCCTTTCTTGGAGTTTCCAAAAAGGTAGAAACAGCAGCCGGTATGGGAACGGCGGTTATATTCGTAATCACGTTGGCCTCCCTTGTATGCAGCGTTATTTATGAGTTCCTGCTACAGCCCTTAAATATTACGTATTTGCAGACTATTGTGTTTATTCTGCTGATTGCTGCATTGGTACAATTCGTGGAAATGTTCTTAAAGAAGTATATGCCGCCTCTTTATGAGTCCTTAGGTGTATATCTTCCTTTGATTACTACAAACTGTGCAGTGCTGGGCGTTGCACTTACCAATGTGCAGAAAACCTATGGAATCTTAAAAAGTGTGGTAAACGGTTTTTCTACTGCCCTTGGGTTTACCATTTCCATTATTATTCTTGCGGGAATCCGGGAAAAGATGGAGCATAATGACGTGCCGGCACCCTTTCGGGGAATGCCTATCGTCTTAGTGACGGCAGGGCTTATGGCAATTGCATTCTGTGGCTTTTCCGGCTTGTTGTAGGAGGGTGAGACTATGAATATTGTTGGGATTTTCATTGCGGCAGGAGTGGTCAGCATTACGGGCCTGCTCATTGGGTTGTTTTTAGGAGCTGCCGGTATTAAGTTCAAAGTGGAAGTGGACGAAAAAGAAGAGGCAGTTCTGGCGGCGCTTCCAGGAAATAATTGTGGCGGCTGTGGGTTTGCAGGCTGTTCTGGTCTTGCGGCGGCCATTGCGAAAGGAGAGGCAGCCGTAAATGCCTGTCCTGTAGGCGGTGAGCCGGTAGGAGAAAAGATTGCGGAAATTATGGGCGTGGAAGCGGAGGCAGGAGAAAAAATGATAGCTTTCGTAAAGTGCGCCGGTGACTGTGACAAGGCAAGGATGGATTATGATTATACCGGAGTGGAGGACTGCCGGATGCTTGCGTTTGTTCCAAATGGCGGGCCAAAAAGCTGTAATGATGGCTGTCTGGGATTTGGCTCCTGCGTAAAGGTGTGCCCTTTTGATGCTATCCATGTGGTAAACGGGGTGGCTGTAGTGGATAAAGTGGCATGTAAGGCATGCGGAAAGTGCGTGGAGGTATGCCCGAAGCATTTAATTGAGCTGATTCCTTATAAGAGCCAATATGCAGTGGCATGTTCTTCAAAGGAAAAAGGACCTGTTACGATGAAAGACTGTCAGGCAGGCTGTATCGGCTGCGGAATCTGTGTAAAGCAGTGCGAGCATGGGGCGGTTTCCGTATCGGATTTCCATGCTTCCATCAATCAGGAAAAATGCACAGGCTGCGGCGCATGTGAGAAAAAATGTCCAAAGAAAAGTATTGTAATTCTTTAAATAGTTTATTATAATGAGAAAGTTAGGATTTATGGAAAAAAGACATAGAAAAGCAGCAGAATGGAAATGCTGAATAGGAAATGCAGAACAGGAAAGGCTGTAGTCCCAGACAGGAAGGAGCAGAGGCAGAATGAAAAGAGAAAGTATCTGGAACAAGTATACAAAAGAACAGTTAAAGGAATTGGAAGCACTTAGCAGTAATTACCGAAATTTTTTAGATGAAGGGAAAACAGAACGGGAATGCGTATCCCAAATCGTAAACCGGATTGAAGAGGAAGGCTATGTGGAGTTAGAGCGAATCCGGAAGGAAAAGAAAAAGCTGAAGGCAGGGGATAAGATTTATGCAGTGAATATGGATAAAAATGTAATCATGTTCCATATTGGTTCAAAGGATTTGGAAGAGGGCATGAATATTTTAGGCGCCCATATTGATTCCCCAAGGCTGGACATCAAGCAGAATCCCCTGTATGAAGAAGGAGACTTTGCCTATTTAGACACCCATTATTACGGCGGCATTAAAAAATACCAGTGGGTAACCATTCCCCTTGCCATTCATGGGGTGGTTGTAAAAAAGGACGGTTCTTCGATTCTTATCAATATAGGCGAGGATGAGGACGATCCGGTATTCTTTATTTCAGATTTACTGGTGCATCTGGCAGGAGAGCAGATGGACAAAAAGGCAAGCAAGGTGATTGAAGGGGAAGCGTTAGATATCATCGTAGGCAATAAGCCATTGGAAAAGGAAGAAAAAGACAAGGTAAAAGCAGGAATCTTAAAGATTTTAAAAGAGGAATACGACATAGAGGAAGAGGATTTTATATCGGCTGAGCTGGAAGTAGTTCCGGCAGGAAAGGCAAAGGATGCGGGCTTTGACCGGAGCATGATTTTAGCCTATGGGCAGGATGACAGGGTTTGCGCCTATAGTTCTTTAGAGGCAATGCTACAGGTAAAGAAGGTAAAACGTACCGGTTGCTGCATTTTAGTGGATAAGGAAGAAATCGGAAGCGTAGGGGCTACTGGTATGCAGTCTAAATTTTTTGAAAACTGCGTAGCGGAAATCATGGAGCTTGCCGGACAGTTTTCCGAGCTTGCCCTTAGAAGGTGCCTTGCTAATTCCAGAATGCTGTCTTCCGATGTGGGAGCCGGCTTTGACCCGGGCTATGCCTCCAGCTTTGATAAAAATAATGTAGCATATCTGGGACATGGAATGATTTTAAAAAAATATACCGGAGCAAGAGGAAAAGCAGGCTCCAATGACGCCAATGCGGAATATATCGGCTTCCTTCGGAAAATCATGGAAGAGGCGGATGTTGCATTCCAGACAGCAGAGCTTGGAAAGGTGGATGCAGGCGGCGGCGGAACCATTGCCTATATTCTTGCTTTGTATGGAATGGATGTGATTGACTGCGGCGTTCCGGTATTGAATATGCATGCGCC